>JAKITG010000080.1 GCA_021648195.1 Flavobacteriaceae bacterium
TTTTCACTTCAGAATACCCATCTGTTACCCTATCTCTTGATAATTTCAACTCTAACGGAGAGACTTGGTCAACTTTCAATCTAGAATTGGTATTATATTGCACCAATAAAGTTCCTCCATTTTTTACATATTTATGTAAATATTCTTGATAGAACTTTAACCATTCATTTGTGTTATAAGCTCTTATGCCCAAAATTATTGCGTCAAATTTTCGTAATCTATCAGCTGTAATCTCACTCTCTTTTAATTCAACAACTGTATAACCTACTTGGCGTAAACTTGCAGGAATATCATCACCTGCTCCTTGAATATAACCTATTAATTGTCCTTTTTTTTGAATATCTAAACGTACAATTTTACTTTTTGATAGCATTAAAACTGATTGAAATGGTATGTGATTGTAATGAATTTCTATCAACTCATCTGTATATGTTTTTCCGTCAACTGTTATCATTGGCGATATTTCTCCTTCGGTTTGGTAATTTGGTGGTGTTACAGTAAAATTCACTGTTTGTTCAGCTCCTTTCTGACTAATATTTATAGTATAATTTTGTGGTGAGACTTTCCAATCATTTGGGATGCGCAATTCAACAGTACCTTTTATATTTGGTTTTCCTGCTTTAACTTTTACTTGTATTTTTTTAGAACTATTATCTGAAAAAATAATAACCTTATCTGTAATACTTGCCGTAACTTGAGGTATAATTTCAAAAGGTTTATATATTTCTCCTTTTACAGGATCATTGCGCTTAAAGACTACATTCTTTTCAAATTGAATTGTATATCCATCAAAATCAACAAAGAAATTTGCAGTTAAAGCTCTTTGAGTTTCGGGTTTCCCTATTAATTTCCTATCTGTAACCTTATACATTCCTAATGTTCCTTGTTCTGTTAACCAATAGGCACTTGTATAATTTATATCTACAGGGATTGTTCCTTTCAATTTGAATTGTTCTCGTTGATTATTCTTTAAATTCCTTGCTTTATTATTAGATATTTTTAATGGATCTATACTTACAGTTTGCAATTTCATTGAAACATCACTCCTATTTATAACCTCAATATTTATAATAATTTCACTTCCTTTTGTTGCTGATGACTCATTGGCAATTGCTTCTAAATATAATCCAGCACAGGCTTGAATAATTTTTTTAATTTCATTTGTTTTTTGAACTCTCCAATGTTTGTCTTCTAAATTTTGAATTAATTGGCATGCTTTAACCAATTCAACAATACTTGCTGATGGGTTTTTAAAGTCAAAATTTTGTTCAACTTTATATAAAATTTCATTTATTTTTTTTCCTCCTTTAATACGAGTCCAAGTTGTATTTATTCCATCAAAGAGATTGGTTTTATCTTTTGGAGAATCTCCTTTTACAAGTTCTAAATATTCTTTTGTTTGACCACGAGAACCAGTACTTCCAAAACCTTGAGTTTTATGCATACTTCTACTTAAACTTGAAACTTCTCCATTTGACAAACCCAAAGCAGGATAATAAGTTCCAGTTTCTATCTCTAATAAATTAGTTTTATTTGCTTTTTCAAAATTTTCTATACTTCCATAAAACCACCAAGAGGTGTTAAAAAATTCACGTTTTGGTTGCCAGACATCTACAAATTCTAACTGTTCTGGGTATTTTGTTTTATCACCTGCTAAATCAAATGCCAATTCACTTAACACAGCAGAAGAGGTGTGATGTCCATGTGTTTTTCCAAAAGTTTTTTTCTTATTACTAAATCGATTGATAATAATATCTGGCTGAAAATTCCGTATTGCCCAAACTACATCACTCAAAACGGCTTCTTTATTCCAAATAGCAAGTGTTTCATCGGGGTGTTTAGAGTACCCAAAATCATTGGCGCGAGTAAATATTTGCTCTCCACCATCAATTCTTCTTGCAGCTAATAATTCTTGTGTGCGAATAACACCTAAAAGTTCTCTAATTTCTGAGCCAATTAAGTTTTGTCCGCCATCACCACGAGTTAGTGAAAGGTATGCCGTTCTTGCTTTTACAGTATTTGATAAATAGGAAATTAAATTTGTATTTTCATCATCGGGATGTGCCGCTATATACAATACTGAACCTAAAAAATTAAGTTTCTGAATAGATTGATGAATTTCTGATGCTGTTGGTTTATTGGGGATTTGAGCATTTATAGGAATAGCAAGAAATAAAAGTGCAAAAATAAAAAGCGAAATTCTATTCATTTTAGATTTAGTTAGTTTAAACAAATTTAAAGCATATCTATTAAAAAAAAATCAATTTTAATAAACTTAACAAATATTTATAATTTTATTAATTCATACTTGAAAACTCAAGTATTTTATCATACATTTAAAGACCGTTGCAAAATTAAGATCTAAAGCTTTTTTACTTCGAATTACTTCCTTTTCTAAAAATTAACTGCAATATAAAAATTATTCACCCGCTTACTATATCCGTAATAAATATAGTAAGCGGGTGAATGACTAATTTTGTTTATTTTTTTACTTCAAATTACCTCCTTCTCTAAAAAATTCAAGCCTTCATAAACAAAGGTTTACTGCGGGTTAAATTTTTATTGAGCGTCGTACTTTTTTATCAAAAGAATTTTTGCAACAGTCTTATTTAGTTTTAAATAACTAAATGTAACTGAATGTTATTTTTTATATGTTCATTTTTTAATCACATATATTTAGAATATATTTGCAATACCCATAAAAGTAGATTTATATGAAATTTATAGTATCTAGTACCCAATTATTAAAGCAATTACAAATTTTAGGTGGCGTAATTAACACCAATAACACACTACCTATTCTTGATAATTTCTTATTTGAATTGAGTGATAATCAGTTAAAAATATCGGCTTCTGATTTGGAAACAACTATGAGTACAGTTATTGATGTAGAATCAAATGAAAGTAGCTCTATTGCTGTTCCTGCAAGATTATTATTAGATATTTTAAAAACTTTCCCAGAACAGCCTCTAACTTTTAAGGTAGAAGATAACAACACTATTGAAATAAGTTCTGATAGTGGTAAATATGCTCTTGCTTACGCAAATGGAGAGGAGTTCCCTAAATCTGTTGAATTAGAGTCTCCAAGTTCTACAACTTTGGCTAGTAATATTTTAGCAAGTGCTATTTCTAAAACAATTTTTGCTTCTGGAAATGATGATTTACGTCCAGTAATGAGTGGTGTATTTTTTCAATTTAGTACAGAGAGTTTAACTTTTGTTGCAACTGATGCTCACAAATTGGTAAAATACATTCGAAATGATGTTAAAGCTAATGAGGTTGCAGAATTTATTATGCCTAAAAAACCTTTAACATTGTTGAAAAATATTTTGGCTAATAGTGAAGATGAAGTAACTATAGAATATAATGATACTAATGCTAAATTTATTTTTGGAAACAGTATTCTAATTTGTAGATTAATCGATGGAAAGTATCCTAATTATGAAGCTGTTATTCCTAAAGAAAACCCTAATAAGTTAACTTTAGATAGAAGCTCTTTTTATAATTCGGTTAGACGAGTATCAATATTTTCAAGTAAGACAACACATCAAATTCGTTTAAAAATGGCAGGTACAGAATTAAAAATTTCTGCCGAAGATATTGACTTTTCAAACAAAGCTGATGAAAGATTAAATTGTAGCTATGAAGGAGATGATATGCAAATAGGTTTTAATTCTAGATTTCTTCTTGAAATGCTTAACAATCTAAATTCAAACGAAATTCAATTAGAAATGTCTGTTCCGAATAGAGCTGGAATTTTAACTCCAATTGATGGTTTAGAAGAAGGTGAAGAAATAACCATGTTGGTAATGCCTGTCATGCTAAGTGATTAGAAAATTTCACCAACTATAATAAGCACAAAAACTACCAACTAACTTCTAACTTTTTCTTAAAATGAGTTGTAAAAACTCACTTATAGGTTATAATTGAACGAACAAAACAGTTTTAAAGTGCTTGAAACCTGTAAGTTACAGGATCAAGTCTTGTTAATTTAAATATTTTCAGTATATTGCAGTACTTAAAGATAGTTGAATCCGTTAAGATTATTTTTTTTAGTATAGCTCATCACATAAACAACTATCTAAAAAATAGATTTAAATGTGTTATAAGTTTGAAAGGAAGTTTAACTAAAATTGATGTATGCATAAAAAACTACGTTTCACTTTTACATTATTATTAATAAATTTTATAGCTTTTGCTCAGACTGATTACTCTGACATTAGGTTTAGAAGTTTTATATATAAGTATAAAGATGCTAATCCAAAAACCTCTGAATTAGGTATTGAAAAAAAAATACTAACCGATATCGTTAGATTATTAAGTGAAAATATATATTCTAAATCTGTTCAAGAAGAAATAACCGAAAAAGCATGGTTAGCAATTGCAAGACCTAAAACTTTCGATTTTGTTTTTAAGGATTTTGCAGTCACTTCTAATAAAAATTGGAGTTCAAAAAATGCTAAAGGAGAAATTATTTTAGAACCGAATCCGTATTTAACGGATTGGACGGTTAGCGATGATGAATATCCATATTTTCAATTGGCTTTAAACAAGATACTTGATTATTTTAAACTCATGTCTTATGGAGATAATGCAGAAAGTGTTGCATCATCATTTAACAAATTGTTAATAACAAAAGATTTTAAATTTTCCAGTCCAAAAGAAGATGATTGGGCATATTCATATATTAAAACTGTTAATTTAGAATTAGAGAAAAAAGGGCTAGTCGCTTTAGTTACAAAAGGTTATTACAATATTATTGTTTGTAACATTCAAAATAAAGATAAACTTACAAATTTGTTTGAAAAATTTAAATGGGAATTGGTTCAACCATAACTCCTGTTTAAGTCCCCTCATTAATGGTCTGCCTTTTTTATAAAGGCAGATTTTTCTATATTTACCTAATAATTAATATTAACTAGTATTTTAAATCCGTAAGGAATAGATTACAATACCATAAAAGTGAAAAAAATATTCCTATTTTTTTGTTTTCTAACTTTCACTTGTTCAATTATTGGGCAAAAAAAAGATTATACTAAAATTAAATTTAAAAGTAAGTTAAGGCATTACACAAAAATTCAACCTAAAACAAAAGAGCTAGGTATTAACAAAGAATTATTTACTGATATTGTTAATCTATTAGCATTTGATATTTATACAGAAAATCAAAAAAAGGAATTTACTAATAAGCTTTGGCTTGCGGTATCTAATCCAAAAAAGTTTGATTATGTTTATAAAGATTTTTCTCTTAACTCAATAAAGAATTGGGGAGTCAAAATAAAATTTAAAGACCCAAATTTTGAACCTAATCCCTACCTAGAAAAATGGACTAATACAGGAGATGAATTTCTCTATTTTCAATGGACTACAACTCGAATTTTAACACACATAAAATTAATGGATTATGGTGGAGATGGTCTAGAGGCTGCAAAATCTATCCGAAATTTAGCTTTATTAAAAGGGTTGAAATTTCCAAAATCTACTGAGAATGAATATACTTATGACTATTTAAGTCTAGCAAGTAGCACATTAAAAAGTAAAGGATTAGTATTATTAATTTATAATAATCACTATGATTTTACAGTTTGTAAAATTGAAGATAAGAACAAGTTAATTGCGCTTTTTGATAAACTTAAATGGGAATTTGTTGCGCTTTAACAAAATTAAATAAGCAATATTTTTTGAATGATATTTTGATTTTCATTAAATAATTTCATTAAAAACAATCTTGTTATTTTAAAAATTTTCTTTTTATTCTTGTGATAATAGAATATTTTTGTCTAAACTCTTTCATTAGTTTTTCATTGATACTAATTTCATTTGAAAAGACAAATTCTATTTTTTTTCCATCATCAAGTATAGTATCAAATTGATCACCACTTTTTGTATGAGTTGATTTTACTCCAAAGCCAATATTTACTATTTTTGATATAGAAGGAAATACAGTATATGTTTGATTTTTAAACTGATTATAACACCAACGGATCGCCCAAGAGTCAATCTTACCTTTCATTTGAGTTTTAAGCATAGAGCTCATATCACTTCCTCCTTTATTGAATTTCTTTTTTTTAAGTCTATTCTTATTAAAATCTTGATAATCTTCAATTAGCCAATCGATTTCTACCCAATTAGAGGTCCAGGTTGCCCACCCCCATGATGAAGCTCGGTATCCTAGATAATAGTCATTATCAAAATTATTTAAGGATGGTAATCTTAAAGTATATCCAGAAATTGAAAATATTTTGCGATTATGTTCATAATATATTAATGCATGGTTCATAAAATTTAAAAAATTACGAGATGAAATTAAATCATCTTCTAAAACAATAACTTTCCCGTATTCTTTAATAATTTTTGAAACCCCTGAAATAATAGAATTTGCTAAACCCTTATTCTCATCAGATTCAAAAATAGTTACTTTTTTAAACCCTTTTATAGTTTTTAGAAATACTCTTACTTCATCAATTTGTTTTTTAGACTTATCTTTTTTAGAACCATCAGAAAACACAAATAATTCGCTTTCATTAGCTAAAAAATTATTTTGAAGTGCTTTAACTGTTTGCTTTGTTTCATCAAGTCGATTGTATGTAAATAGGCAAATTGGAGCTAATTCTTTCAAAACTTATCTTTTAATTGTGTTATATATAGATGGAAATAAAAATTTTGCATAAACTTTCTTTACCTTTTTATGTTTTTTGGGTGTCTTCGGTTAAAAGTATCTCTTACTAATTATTTAAAAGCTCTAACATAAGTTTAACGTTGATTAACCTCTTCTTTTTTGCTATCTTATTCCTCAATAATATAAGTTAATGACTTATGTTTATGTAAAGGCTGAAAAAAATCTCTTTGATTTTAATTTGATATTTTTCCTATCATGTATTACAAGGTTTTTACTGCAATATATACTTCCTTGTAATTTAGAACACAAAAATCAAGGACATTTTTAATTTAACTAATTGAAAATTAAATCAATATTAAGCTCGTAAGGAGTAACTAGATAACTTCAATATTATAAATAAATGTTGAAGTTATCTATTATTGATTGAATAATGGCAATATTATATTTTAAACCTGAGTTTACTAATTAATCTATCTTCACTTTTTTGATACTTCCTATGTTGTCTAAAAACCAAGTATAGGTCATTTCAATACCTTTTTGTAAGTTTATTTCTGCTTTCCACCCAATTGCATTCATTTTGGAAACATCTAATAATTTGCGTGGTGTGCCATCAGGTTTAGAACTATCCCAAATAATTTCACCTTGATGACCAATTACTTGTTGTATGGTTTCTGCTAATTCTTTAATGGTTACATCAGTACCTGTACCTACATTATATAAATGTTCAGGTAATTTATTTTGTACTGCAAAGATCACTGCTTTTGCCATATCATCTACTAATAAGAACTCTCGCATTGGGGTTCCTGAACCCCATAGGGTTACAGGTGCATTATTATTATTTTTTGCTTCATGAAACTTACGTAACATAGCTGGCAATACATGTGATGTTTTTAAGTCAAAGTTATCAAAAGAGCCATATAAATTGGTTGGCATTAAACTCACAAAATCTTTTCCAAACTGTTTACGAATGGCTTCACATAGTTTAACTCCTGATATTTTTGCAATAGCATACCATTCATTAGTTGGCTCTAAAGAATCTGTTAGCAAATATTCTTCTTTTAAAGGTTGTGCTGCCAATTTTGGATAAATACATGAGCTTCCTAAAAAGATAAATTTTTCAACATTATTTTCATGAGCTGCCTGTATCAAATTATTTTGTATTTGCATATTTTCCATCAAAAATTGATAAGGAAACTCACTATTGGCTAATATTCCACCAACTCTAGCTGCTGCATCAATAATTGCTACTGGCTTTTCTTTAGAAATAAAATTATTTACTTGTGCTTGATTTTGCAAATCTAAATCTACACTAGTTTTTCCTAATAAATTTGTATAACCTGCATCTTGCAAAGCTCTCCAAACTGCAGAGCCTACCATACCTCGATGCCCAGCAATATATATTTTAGAATTTTTATTCATAATAATTCATCGTAGCATATCCACCATCATTTAAATATTGATCTTTCTGCATTAATTTCACATCACTTTGCATCATGTCTTTTATCAAGTCTTGTAGATTATATTTTAACTTCCAGCCTAATTTTGTTTTTGCTTTGGTGGGATCTCCAATCAATAATTCTACTTCTGTTGGTCTAAAATATTTAGGATCTACAGACAAGATCTCCTTCCCTATTTCTAATTGAAATTTAGGGTTATTACATGATTTTATATAGCTTTTTTCATCAACACCTTTTCCTTTAAATTCTAATTCAATGCCAACTTCTTTAAAAGCCATTTTTACAAAATCTCTTACAGTTGTAGCTTTTCCTGTAGCAATTACCCAATCTTCTGGTTTATCTGCCTGTAAAATCATCCACATCATACGCACATAGTCTTTGGCATGTCCCCAATCTCTTTGAGCGTCTAAATTTCCTAAATAAAATTTATCCTGTAAGCCCATGGCAATTCTTGCAGTAGCTCTAGTTATTTTTCTTGTCACAAATGTCTCGCCTCTAATAGGCGATTCATGATTGAATAAGATTCCATTACAAGCATAAATTTCATAAGCTTCTCTATAATTTACAGTAATCCAATAAGCATACATTTTTGCTACTGCATAAGGACTTCTAGGGTAAAATGGAGTAGTTTCAGACTGTGGTACTTCTTGCACTTTTCCATACAATTCAGATGTTGACGCTTGATAAATTCTTGTTTTTTTCTCTAAACCTAGAAATCTAACGGCTTCTAATATTCTTAAAGCACCTATACCATCAGCATTAACTGTATATTCGGGTATTTCAAAAGATACATGTACATGACTCATTGCAGCCAAATTATAAATTTCATCTGGTTGAATTTCTTTAATGAGTCGAATTAAATTTGTACTATCAGTCATATCTCCATAATGCAAAATAAAATTTCTATTTTCTATATGCGGATCTTGATACAAGTGGTCAATTCTATCTGTATTGAATAGAGAGGATCGTCGTTTCAATCCATGCACAACATACCCCTTTTTCAACAAAAACTCACTTAAATAAGCTCCATCTTGCCCTGTCACACCTGTAATAAATGCTATTTTTTTATTCATTATTTCATTTTAATATTATATATGTACTTTTCTTTTATAAAAGTAATGTTTTTTATGGCTTCGCCATTCTCAGTCACAATAATTATGAGCTAAGTTTCTAAAAACTATAGTTTTTAAACTAAAAAAAAGACTTAAATAATTGACCCCAAGCCTAGAATTTTTTTGTAAAAATTAATAAATGTATATAATAAAAATTGCTGAAGTTATTTTATGTATAAACGACACTGAAATCTTCGGTGTCATATTATAAAATATAACAATTTTTTCCATAGGAGGTGGAATTTTAATAAGCTATTTTTTCCTTTTTCTAATTAAGTGCAATTTATATAAAACACAGTTATTAACCTAATAAATATTAAATTATCTATCACACAACACACTAATAACTTAAGACCGTTGCAAAAGCCATTTTTACAAATAAATATGATGCTTGATAAAAATTTAACCCGCAGTAAACCTTTATTTATGAGTGCTTAAATTTTTAGCGAAGGAGGTAATACCAACCTAAGTTTGTAAAAGTATTAATTTCACAAAATAATAACAAGAAAGAAAAGCATTAAAAAATGAAACTATAATTAATACTATACTCTATTTTTTCACCTCATCTAAACAAAAAATAATTCCATTTATTAATGACAAATTTTATAATTAAATTGGTATACTTCAAAGTAGAAAAGTTTTAAATCTTAATTCTGCTCAATATTGCAACGGTCTTAATAAGAATGT
>JAKITG010000081.1 GCA_021648195.1 Flavobacteriaceae bacterium
TTTTCAATTTAAAATTTTCAAGCATCCGCCTAAGGCGGACGGTTGATCCCGAATTCTCGGGATTAACAAATAAAAACGGCTAAAGAACAAGCCGAAATGTATGAGTTATTTTTTAACAGATACTTAGTGGCAAAAAAGGACAAAACTTGGTTGCGCTAAAATATGCTTGACACGACACTAAACTTTTTTCACTTTTACACATCGTAATTCTTCAAATATTTTTTTAATATCCTTTGCTTCTTTTTTTCTTACAGAAATTTTAAAATTACAATCCACATTCATTTTTTGACTCACAATATGGATTTCTTTTTCTTTAATAACCCGCATTATTTTATTCATATCAGCATATTCAAATTTCAATTCAAAATCAACATCAATTGTTTTTTGAATAACTTGAGAGGCTTCTATAGCGAATCTTGCTGAAGTTTTATAAGCATTTATCAAACCTCCTACTCCCAGTTTTGTTCCTCCAAAATATCTAACAACTACTACCAATACATTTGTTAAACCATTGGATAATATCTGCCCGTAAATAGGATTTCCTGCGCTATTATTGGGTTCTCCATCATCATTTGCTCTAAATGAGAACTTTTCAAGTCCTAATCGCCATGCATAACACCAATGTCTTGCCTTATGATGATTTTCTTTTAAGATATCAATATATAGTTTGATTTGTTCTTCATTAGAAACAGGAAAAGTATGACCTAAAAACTTACTTCCTTTGTCTTTAAATATTTCACCTGTTGCTGATTTTTTAATCGTTTTATATGTATCAGAAATACTCAATTGATAGGCTTAATCAATTTTAAAATATCTGAATCAATTTCTTGTATTTTTTCTAAAACACCATTAATTTTAGGTGCTTTTAACCCTTTAGAAAAAGTTGTATCTCCAATAAAAACTCTCGCTTCATCCCACAAGTCATCATAAATGAAGCTTTGTAGTATTTTTGCACCTCCTTCTACTATTATAGATTGGATATTATATTCAACCAATTTATCGCAAATTTGTTGAGGAATACTTTTAGAATAATCAATATATTCCAACAATATATTTTCTTTTTCCTTTTCAAACATAGCTTTTGAACTTGTAAAAACAATTGTTTTTACAGATCCATCAAAAACATGAAAATTATGCGGAATTCTTAGTGAATTATCTAAAACCAATCGAACTGGATTTTGACCTATCCATTTACGTACATTCAATCTAGGGTTGTCACTAATAACCGTATTGGTGCCAACCAAAATAGATTGCTCTTCGCTTCGCCATTTATGAACCAATTGTTGAGAGATTTTATTAGAAATCCAAATAGGTTTTATATCATTCTGTAAAAAAGTTTCATTTTTCAAATTACCATTCCGCTCTGGAGCTATAAAACCATCTTTAGTTTCTGCCCATTTTAATATAATATAAGGTCGTTTCTTATTATGGAATGTAAAAAATCGCTTGTTTATTTTCTTACACTCATCTTTTAAAACACCTACAATTACTTCACAACTATTTTCTCGTAAACGCTCAATTCCTTTTCCATTAACCAAACTATTATCATCAACTACACCAACAACAACCTTAGGTATTCTTGATTTGATGATTAAGTCTGCGCAAGGAGGTGTTTTACCATGATGTGAACAGGGTTCCAAACTCATATAAATTGTTGCACTTTTAAGTAAACTTTTATCTTTTACAGAATTGATAGCGTTAACCTCAGCATGATTTCCGCCATATACACTCGTATATCCTTCACCAATTATGACATCATCATGCACAATTACGCTTCCAACCATAGGATTAGGCTGTGTAGTTCCCAATCCGTTTTTTGCCAATATAAGGCAACGTTGCATATATTTTTCATGTATCTTCACAATGCGAAAATATAATTTTAAATTTACAAACAAGACCGTTGCAAAAGCTATTTTTACAAAGAAATATGACGCTCGATAAAAATTTAACTCGCAGTAAACCTTTGTTTATGAGGACTTAAATTTTTAGAGAAGGAAATAATTAGAAGTGAAAAAGCTTTAAATCTTAATTTCACTCAATTTTGCAACAGTCTTAGAACATATTAGTATTCAAAAGAAAGGATTAGTTTACCATAATGACATTTAAAGAATTAAAAATAAAATTTCAAAAAGAACTCCACAGAATCTATCTAAAAGAGGAAATTGATAGTTTTTTTTATTTATTGATTGAACATCAATTAAATATTAATCGAATATACCTTGCTTTAAACCCTACAGCAAATATTACACCTACTGATACTAATTATTTTTCAACAGCAATTCAACAGCTAAAACAAGAAATTCCGATACAATATATTATTGGTAAAACTGAATTTTATGGATTGCCTTTTTATGTTGACAGAAATGTATTAATTCCCAGACCAGAAACCGAAGAATTGGTTGAATGGATTGTGCAAGAAGTTAAAAGTGAAAAGCTAAAAGTTAAAAGGGCAAAACCTTTAACTATTTTAGATATTGGTACAGGTAGTGGATGTATTGCAATTTCATTGGCAAAGAACATTCAAAATGCTGAAATTTGGGTATTAGACATATCAAAAAAAGCATTAGAAATTGCACAAAAAAATGCAGAATTAAATCATGTAAATATTCAGTTCTTAAATGATGATATTCTTAAAGTAAAAAAACTCCCTACAAAGTTTGATATTATTGTAAGTAATCCACCATATATAAGGGAATTAGAAAAACGAGAAATAAAAAATAATGTTTTACAAAACGAGCCCCATTTGGCTTTATTTGTAGAAGATAATAATGCCCTACTTTTTTATGATAAAATTGCCAATATTGCCAAGGGGGATTTAGCTCCAAAGGGAAAAATTTATTTTGAAATCAATCAATATCTCGGCAAAGAAACTCTAGCATTACTAAAGGAAAAAGAATTTAATAATATTGAATTACGAAAAGATATTTTTGGGAATGAACGAATGATTAAAGCAAATTTTTAATTAAAAAAACTATAATCAAGCATGATTACTATCTTAAGTGGTACTGGATATAAATATTCTGATTTATAATATTTTTTTTTCAAAACAAAACATAATAAAATGAAAACAGCATTAATTACTGGTGGAACTTCAGGTGTTGGATTATCAATTGTAAAACAATTGGTACAACATAATTTCAATGTGTTTTTTATAGGTACAAACATCGATAAAGGACTGGGAATTGAAACTGAATTAAACAAAAAAAATAGCACAAGAAGTAAATTCATCAATCTTGATTTGAGTGATTTAACTAAAGTAAAAGAGTTTATCAAACAGTTTAAGTCTGTACATAATAAATTAGATTTATTGCTTAATGTGGCTGGTGTAATGTTACTCAAGCAACAGGAAACCAAACAAGGATATGATAAAACATTTACTATAGGTTATTTAAGTGCATTTATTCTTTCAAATGAATTAATTCCATTGCTTGAAAAAGGTACAAATTCTCGAATAGTTAATGTTAGTGGAAAGCCTTCTCACATTAAAAATGTAAAACTTGATTTCAATAATTTAGATTTTAAGAAAAATTATAGTGGGTTCAAAACTGCCATAGTAACTATTCATGCAAAAACTGTTTTAACAGAAATATTATCAGAAAAATTGATTGATAAAAACATTGATGTCAATGCTTTTCATCCTGGAATAGTAAAATCAGATTTAGCTCAAAATATGCCTTTAATTTTAAAGGTTTTAGCTAAAATTATGAGTCCATTAATGGCAAAAGAATCTAAAAATGGAATTTACACCAGTACTTCAAAAGAGATTATAGGAATTACTGGAAAACTTTTTGTAAACAAAAAACCTGTTTTATTAAATTTTGACGAAATCTATAAAGCAAAACTTTGGACTGCAACAAAAGAAATGATTAAACAAAAGAGTAAAATTTATCCAACGCTGAAAAAATAGCAACTATTAAAAATATGTACTGAATCCAAATAGCCAAGAAGCTCTTAATGCAGGAGGGTTATTTAAAATATCTCTTTGCCATTGGTAACGATAATTTAACCGAAATACTGTTTGTGCAGATGGTCTAAAACTAATGGCGGGTGTAATAGCCCATAAATCATCTCCAATGTTAGTACCAGTTTCATTAAATTTACCAATGTTCCAATCAACATAATCCAATCGTGCAGCAAGATTCAAACTTGCGTTTTCCCAATCAAATATTTCCTTTCTGATAATTGGCTGAACAATGTCAATAAAAAAACCTTGCTGCTTATTTCCGTAACTTTGCGTATAAGTATCGGGTACATCTACTAAAATAAATGCATATTCGCCAACAATGTAAGTTCCTGTTTTTTTGATTGTTGTTTTAAAATCTACGGCAAAAACATCAACTCTTCTTGGCTTATCAAGCGTTACGCCACCATCTTCAAATTTATTGTAAACTCCCCCCATATAGGACAATCCCAATTCCCCAAACTTTCTGTTTTTGACGGCAATTTTCCCCGAAATAAGTGGTTTTCCACTATTATTACGCACAAATCTATCTGGATCTTCTTTTGAGGCAGGTAAAAATGTTCTACCTGCTTCATTATCAATAATACTATTATTAAAACCATTGGTTATGTATGCTTCATACCCTAAAATCCAGTCTCCTTTATATGTTTTTCCGTACAAGCCAAACCCCGCATTCGACCAAGTGGCAGGCAATAATTGGTTTGCTACGTTGGGTCGTTCTACAAATTCCCATATCGGTCCATCATGATTTTGATTGAACCCTCCTATGGGGTTCATCATTATTCCGCCTCTAAAATTTAACATAGGGTGAAAAGCAACATCTATAGCGGCAAATTCTATGGCTATTGTTTTAGTGCCATCCTCAAATTCAAGTTCTGATAAAAATTTGATTCTTTTTGTAATGGTAGCGGACATAAAAATAGTAAACAATCGTGCTTGAAACGACAAGCCTTCCGATATTCCATCTTCTACAGCATACATAGAATTTGCTTCTAAATAACCTCCTACGGCAACAGCTGCCTTGCTCATTGTTAAAAAAGGGCGATTATATACGGCATCCATACTCATCTGTACACTACTCGTATCCTTAGGAATACGAGTAATCAGCGAATCTAATGTTTGGGCTTGAAGGTTTAAGTTAATAAAGCATACCAAACTAAGTACAAGTATTTTAGGCTTGTAGTATGTATATATTTTCATTGTCTATTTCTGTTTTGAATGTTTTTAAATCTTTAATTGCCGGCCCTTCCAAGACCTTTCCTGTTACTGAAAACTCACTCCCATGGCAAGGGCAACTGTATATTCCGCCACCAACATTGAGTTCGCAGCCTCTGTGGGTACAATACAGCAGGGATGCGCTATACATATCTATATCCATTTTATAAAGACAAATTGGAAATTCCATATTGTCATTTTTGATTAATACAAACGAGCGGTTTACCTTTTTGTCTTTTCCGCCTGTCCGGCCGGCAGGTTTAAGGTACCAGAACTCTGATTTTTTTACGACCAATCGATTGGCATCTTTTGTAATGGTTGCATAGTAAATAGCTCCACACGATGGTAAGGTTGTAGCTAAAATCGGAATTCCAATGGCAGCATAGCAACACTTTTTTATAAATGCTTTTCTTTCCATTTTAAACTAATTAGTCGGAAGATGGAAGTCAGAAGTTCTTACACTCTGCTTACAATCTATCGTCTTCATTTAATTTAATTTATTTTTAAATGCTATCATCATATTGAATGCGTATTCATAATCTTAGTTTGTTTACTTTCAACTTTCAACTTCCGACTTCTAACTCCTTATAATGATTCTAAAAACTTAATTAATTGTTGTTTCTCAGTTTCAGAGCGTTGTAGATAACTGTTTTTGGATTGTTCTGCTTCTCCTCCGTGCAATAAAATAGCTTCTTCAAGGCTTGTGGCACGCCCATCGTGCAAGAGGAAGTAAGTTCCACCTTGCGAATTTTTCGATAAACCAAGTCCCCATAGTGCAGGAGTTTTCCATTCGGAAGTCAGTGCTTTTCCTTCGGTATAACCATCATCCAATCCAGGCCCCATATCGTGCAATAACAAATCCGTATAAGGAAAAAATGCTTTATTTGATAAAATATCGATGGGAGAATAGCCTGTTTGCATTGTAGGAAGATGGCAACCTGCACAATTAATTTGTGAAAAGAGTTGCTCTCCTGCGAGGACATCAGGTTCTGTTTCATTTCTCCGAAAAGGAGCTTTTAATGTTTTTAGATAAAATACCACATCGTGTATCGTTTGTGCATTAATCTCAGGGTCAAATTCCAATCCGCTGTAAGTGTCTAAGGGTTCAAAAATAGAAGTAATGCCAATATCCTGATTGTAGGCTTCAGATGTTTGTTGTAGCAAATCGTAGGCAGCTCCTTTTTTTCCGAAACGGGTAATGTACCTTCCGTTTTGAGTTATACTATTGGGTCTTCGTTGCACATAATCAGGAATTTTTTTCCAATGAGGTCTGCCACTTATTCCGTCTCCGTCAGCATCGTCAGCATCGGATAAAGCAATAAGATCAGCATCACTTACAGCATCTAAAAAGCCAAGGCCTGTTACTGCAGGAGCAATCAAACGTGTAAAAGTAGTCTCTGTAGGTAGCTGTTCGGGTTGATAACCTGGTATTGCTTTGTTCTGTAGTTGCGGGCCACCAAAATTCAAAAATTGATTGCCTAAAGTGTCTGGCTGCCCGAAACGGGTAAACCCAACAAATGGATGCCCTTTTCCGTCTCCTGCGTGGCAACTGGCACAGACGTTAGCATTAAAAATCGGACCCAATCCTTTTTCAACAGTAAAAACATCATCATTAAAGAATTCATCTCCTTTAAGAAACTGAATTTGCTCTTCAATCGAGAGTCCTTCAATCGGGCCGTCTAAAAGTTCGTTTTCTTCTGGAAGTGGGGACATCGTTTTTTCGCAAGAAATAATACTGAGAACAGAAATTACAGTAAGTAATAATACAATAAAATTTAATTTCATTTATTTTAAATTTATTTTTAGCCAAAACTAAAAATAATTATTAATACAACCAAATTTTAGTGAAAAAAATCCATACTCAAAGCCATACATATTTGCAATTACTCACGTCATTTTTTAAAAAAAGGTGTTCGTTAATGTAATAGCTTTTTCTTAACTATTCAGGTTGTTAGGTCAATGTCGTTTAGTTAAGCTTGCCTACCACCCGAACGTCATTGCGAGAGCGGAATGACGTAACTTAACCGTCATTGCGAATCCCGTTTTTACGGGATGTGGCAATCTGTTCATTAATTTCTCAAATATCTTTTTAATTATTTGATATACAGCATGTTATATGACACGTCAATGGTAGAGCGAAATTTTAAAAAAAATCAGCGCCCGCCTTGCCTCGGGCAGGTAGGGAAATGACAGATAAGAACGTCATTGCGAATCCTAGCATAGGATTAAAAACTTTAACTATGTAGATAGGATGCAGCAATCTGTTCATTACTTAGATTATTTTTCAATCAGTAGTGATAATTATAAAATACTGAAAATAAATACTTTACATAATCTGTCAGTAACTTCTCAATAGTTGCAGGTAAACTTTGGTGTTAAAAATAAAAAATGTCTTTGGTGGCTTTTTGAAATGTTTTTAAAAACAAAATTTAAGAACCACCTGCAGATATTGAGGAGTTACATCTGTCAATGGTAGGAACAGCCTGCCCCGTTTTTTCGGGGAAGTCTGCCTAGCTGGCAAGGCAATCTCTAAATTGGAGACTACAGGGTTAAGCTGAACAGACTGCCGGCACTTCGTTCGCAGTGACGAAAAGCCTGCCTGCGGTAGGCAGGCTTAACTAAACGACATTGTATTATAGATGCTTATTTTAGCCCCGAAAGCTTTTGGGGCACAATGACAGAAAGTGCAACAAAGAAAAAAAGTTTTTTAGTGATTCTTCATGCTTTAAGGTCTTTGTTGCACTGTTTTAGACACCTGAATAATTGCATTTTTTTAATAACTACTTTTTTAAATTGCCAAGCGCCTCCATTATCATAGGACGAGGCGAAGCAATATTCATACGTGCAAAGCCCTTGCCGCCAATACCATACTCTGTGCCTAAAGTAATGCCCAATTTTGCTTTATTATAAAGTAAGTTTTTAAGTTCATCATCGTTTTTAACTACTTTATTAAAGTCTAGCCACACTTGGTAGGTTCCTTCTGGCTTAACTAAGCTGATATTGGGTATGTTTTTCTTTAAATATTCATCGATGGTATTAACTGTTTTTGCAAGATATGCCGTCTTTGTATCTAACCATTTGTGGCCGTATTTATACACCGTTTTTAAAGCGGCATTGCCAAAAGCATTACTCTTGCCTAAATGAAATCGCATAATGCGTTCTTGCATTGCTTTTTTAAGGGTAGAGTTTGGCGTGTACATAAATGAATCTACTAAACCTGGAATGCCAAATGATTTACCGGCCGAACCAAACATGATGATGTTGTCGGATTTACCTTTATACACTTCGGTCATCCCCACAAAAGTATTTGAGGAGTAAATTACATCGGCATGTATTTCATCGGTAAGCATTAGTACATTATTGGCAATGCAAATACCGGCTATTTTTTCCAGCTCCTTCACTTTCCAAACTCGGCCAACGGGGTTATGTGGGCTGCATAAAATAATGGCTGTGTTTTTTTTATCACTTGCCTTTTTTTCGAGATCGGTAAAATCTATTTCATACCTGCCATTGGTAAGTTTTAATGGGTTGTTAATAATTTTTCTGCCAACTCCATTAATAATCCCTTTAAACCCTTGAAATACGGGTGGTTGAATAATTATGCCGTCTCCTTTGGTGGTAAGTTCGTCTATGGCTGCGGCTAACCCTGTATTTACACTAGTAGTAAATAGCAGACCATCCATTTTAATTTCTACGTTATGGCGTTTCTTAAACCAGTCTATTAAGGGTTGTTTAATAGCTAGCGTTTTAAGTTCGTAAGGGTAAAGTCCTCTTTTAGCTGTTTTCTTTAATGCTTTTATAAGCTCAGGCATCACAATAAAATCTGAGTCTGCCACCCAAAAAGGCGAAATGTCCGTAGTACCAAAGTTATCTTTTAGATAATTCTCATTGTACCGAACAAATGTGGAACGGTTAATGTCTTTTTTATATTTATCAAACTGGGCTGCCATATCTATTTTAATTCATTCATTCCACTAATGTAATCAATTTCGGTATTAAAATCAGAGCATTATTGTTTTCTAAAAACAGATAATTTATTGCTATGTGATTCAATTCACATGTTGTCGATTAGAGATTGATGTTAGAGGGTCATTTGAATTTGAATATGGAAACGCAGAAGGAACGATTAATATTCCTTTAGATGAGATTCCGGGTAGGATAGAGGAGCCCAAGCAAATGGGTGGTACTTATTATAACCCCATCAGTGTCCCTTGCAGGAGATACTGATGGGGTATCTTCTACTCTAAAGTTAGCTGTTTATTGCTACTTTTTTTGAGAGGTCTTTGGAATACGGGTTAATACGTATTTTTAGTGTTGCAAAAATAACCTCGATAGTTATCGGAGTTTTTTTGTTCGCTTTTATATCTTGCACTATGCCAATTCAAAAGGTAACATCCGATGTCATTTTAAAGGAACTGGAATTTAATTTCTCTCGTAGTTCAGGCCCAGGCGGGCAGCATGTAAATAAGGTAAATACCAAAGTTGGTTTAAGGTTTGATGTTTCTGGATCAAAGATTCTGAATGAGGAACAAAAGGAGTTGTTAATGGAGAAGCTAGCCAATAAGCTTACAAAAGAGGGTGTATTGGTATTATCATCTCAAGAAGCTCGTTCTCAATTGCTCAATAAAGAGCTAGTTATAGAAAAGCTTGATAAGTTATTAC
>JAKITG010000082.1 GCA_021648195.1 Flavobacteriaceae bacterium
CAAAAGGTATGTCAACGCCAAGTAAAAAGTTTTTTTACAAAATGGATCGCTCACGTCATTTTGCTAATCGCACACCAGATTTGAGCTATTTGATTTATGATGAACAGTTATTGGATATAGAAGGTTACTTGAAACGATTGAGAAAATATAGAGAGTCATTTCAAATAAAGTTTTAAAATGAAAAATAGAGTTCATTCATTTCATTAAATGCTAAATTTCAAATATGTTTCAAGACTCCAAAATTAATACTTAAGATAAGATCGTTGCAAAAGCTATTTTTACAAAGAAGTATGACGCTCGATAAAAATTTAACCCACAGTAAACCTTTGTTTATGAGGACTTAAATTTTTAGAGAAGGAAGTAATTCGAAGTAAAAAAATAAACAAAATTAGTCATTCACCCGCTTACTATATCCGTAATAGATATAGTAAGCGGGTGAATAATTTTTATATTGCAGTTAATTTTTAGAGAAGGAAGAAAGAACGAGTCAAAAAACCGAAAGGCTGTGTGGTTTGGGTATATGTCATATTGTAAAAAAATATGGCAAGAATTGGAGGAGATTAACCAAATTTCAGGAAAATCAAAGGAAATAGCAATTTTTTCGTACAAAATTTTTAAAATATCCAACTATTTTTATACTTCAAATCTCATCACTTTTTTTGATTCTGAAAATTAATTTTTAAATTGAACTCAGGTTTAAAGTTAATAAAAAATAATACTAGTGTTAAGTTAAGTGTGAAATGGCGGTTAAGTTGAAGTTATTTATGTTTCTGGCGAAGTAAAAAAATATGAGCATAGCTTTGCTACGTGAATATTTTTTTAGGAAGCCAAAAGCGGAAAGAACAAAACTTGGGCTGACAGTTTACACTTAACTTAACACTAGAAAGGTATGAACTTATTTATAAGATTTCTGAATATTTCTAATCAAGTATTCTAAACCATTTAATTTCAGTTCATAAACCAAACCTAGCATCATTCCTAATTTTCCTTTCGGGAAACCTTTGGCGTTATACCACACAATATAATGCTCTGGTAAATCAATCAAATATCTGCCTTTAAATTTACCATAAGGCATTTTGGTTTTTGATAAATCAATTAAAAACTGCTTGTCTTGCATAGTTCTTTTACTTCTAAATAGTGCTATTTACTGAGTACTGGTTACTGTTTATTGAACACTTTTTCACTACTCCTTCCCATCAACATAGTCTTGAAGATAGCTGAATTTTTCTGTGAGTTTCCCGCCCTTTGTCATTAAAGCACGTTCTAAAACACCATCTTTATCGCCATTAAAAAATGCAGGAATAACAAACTCAGCAAAACTATTGCCAAAACCTATAGATGCATCTTTTGGTAATTCACAAGGTAAATTATCTACTGCCATAACAGCTATCGCTTCTGGGTTTAAATAATCAACTTCTTTTTCAGATATAGGATCGTATCCATAAATAGGGTTTTCAATTGTTGAAGATCTAATTGTTGAAGCAACCGGCCCATTAATATCACAACTAATATCACCAACAACTTTTATTTTAAATTTTGGATGCTTAGCATCATTTCTAGTAAATAAATATGGTGATCCATCTCCATAAAAATGACAGGCTATGTATATATCTGACACCTTTGTAAAACGCATAAAATTACTTTTATAAGCTGATGGATTCTTAAAAAAATCATTGACACCCAACACTTTATCATCTTTTCGTTTGTTATATGCAATTGCATTTAATTGTGTATAAACCGTTTCATAAAAATGATTATTTAAATAATCATTTACTGAAACTTCTTTTATATTCATGGCATCTAGCATCTCCTTTGCACCACTACTTACTCGTCCTTTTCCCGTGATAACAATTTTAATATTTGGTAAAGTTATTTTTTTAAGCTCTTCTATTAGCTCTCTTTTATTTTTTAAATTTTCTGCTTTTGGCAAATTGAATGTTTTATTTTTTAATCCATAAGCTCTAAATGTATTGTATGCACCAACAATTCCAGCATAAACTCCAAATGCAACAACTCTCTTTCCTTTAGAGTTTGTGATAACTTCATGATCGTACAACTCAATATTTTTATCTAAAATAGCCTTTAATAAATTTCTATTATAAGCTTGCTTTTTTATGGTATGAGAAAAAAAGAAATATTTTTTATTCAAAATTAAAGCATCTATTGGCACTTCTTTTACGCCAATCAACACATCACAATCGGAAATATCATCAGAAACTTGTAACCCTAAGTCTCTATATTCATTATCAGAAAAAGTACGAATAGTAGAACTTTCTATTTCTATTTCCATCTCTTTATGATTCTTCAACAATGCTTTACATGCTTCTGGAGAAAATACAACTCTTCTATCTGGAGGATTCTTTCGTTCTTTAATTATGGCAAACTTCATAAATAGATCTTGGTATAAAATTTGTTACAAGGTATTATGAATTATATGATTTCGCAAGTTATTAGGTATTGTAAAAACTGTATATTTGCAAACTCTTTTCTTTTGAAAGGATAAATGAAATATTTTGATAAGTTCCCAAAACTAGACTGCCTGTTGGCAGATAGATTCAGGATTAATTCAATAACGATAAACAAAGTTTATCTATTTCGTTAAGGGGATGACTGGTTTTGACAGCGAGATCAATTAAACTATAAGCATGTCGAGCAATGAAATAGCACTCGTAAAAATCGATTTCAACTTTTTAAACGGCGAGAATAACTACGCTTTAGCTGCATAATCTGAATTATAGTAGGATTAGCCTTGTCCGCCTAGGGCGGAAAGCTGAATGTCTCTTGAAAGCCTTGGTTAACGGCGTTCTTTTTTGAGGCATCGTAAAAGTAAACCTAGAAATACAATTGTTTCGTTTGTATTTTGAACCTTAAGAAACTAAGCTTAAAGTAGGTCGTTTTTAATCGGCTTTAAGTCAAAAATTAAATAAAAACTAAGCATGTAGAAAGTACTTTGGTTGCTTGTTTGGACGAGGGTTCGAGTCCCTCCATCTCCACTTTAATACAACAAAACCCTTATAATTAAAGGGTTTTGTTTTTTTGGTGTTATAAGTGATGTCATTTTATGATTGTTATTAAAATGAAATTTCTATCAAAATATTTTGTAAAATTCATGCTTAAATTTGCAACTTTCCATTAAATTCGCAATAAAATAAAAATTTATAAAAATATGTCGATATCAGATTTATATTCAAGTGGACAACATAGAAGTAATTTGGGGCATTTTGCAAATATTGTAAGAATTGCAAAAAGTGATAATGTAATTACGGAAGGAGAACAAAAGTTATTAGACAAAATGGCTAAAATCCTACATATAACCAAGGTAGAATATAAGACTCTTTTAAAAAGCCCCGAAAAATACCCTTTAAACCCACCCGTAAGTTACGATCAAAGAATTGAGCGTCTGTATTATTTAACCAAAATGATTTTTGCTGATGGTATTGTTACAAAAAACGAGGTAAGTTTAATGCAAAAAATTGCCGTCGGATTGAGTTTTTCTATAGATAATACACAAAAAGTATGTGATGAAGCAATTCATTTAGTAATGAATGATAATGATTTAGAAGATTTTACAAAAGCTATTAAACGGGTGAATCGTATTTAGATATATTTCTCTTGCAAACTATGAATTTTATATCCTATAAATTTGTATTTTAGAAGCGTGGAAGAACAAGGTTATATAGAATTAATAATTACCAATAAGGACAATACTTTAAGTCCTAAAGATATTGATATAAATGAAGTTAAGGAGTTTATATCAGATATTGAGTCATTTCTTTATCCAAATCGAAAAGAAAAACAAAATAGGCCTCATATATCATATGATATAGAAGAAGGTTCGGTAAAACATAAATTCTTATTACCTATAACATCTGTAATTTTATTCAATGGCTTAACTAACGAGTTAAAGAACAGAAATAATCTTGATTTTTTAGATTATAAAAGGCAATCAATAATTGATAAATTTCAAAAAAAAGCAATTCAAGAAGGGTATACTATTGAATTTAATAATTCAATTTCAGAAAAACCTTCTCTAATAATTGATTATTCAACAAATTTTGAAATGATTTCTCCAACTTTTTATGAAAGTGAATTTTATCTTTATGGTGAAATTTATCAAGAAGGAGGCAAAAATCCTAACTTACATTTAAGTACTAAGAAATATGGAAATCTCACCATTTCTGCTACTAAAGAGCAAATAATGGATGGTGAAAAGAAAACATATAAACCATACGGGGTAAAGGTTCGGGGTAAAAAAAGCTTTGAAGATGATAAATTAACTGATTTAGAATTAATAGAATTTATTCAATATAAACCCGCCTTTAATAAGTCTCTTTTAGATAAAATAATAGAAAAAGCATCTGTTAATTTAAGTAAAATAACTAATGTTGATGTATGGTTAGATGATTTAAAAACAGAAGGTATATGAACGGAATAAATAGTATTCTTTTGGATAGTTCTTTTTGTATTAGGTTGTTAAAATCTGATGCTGATTTTCATCAAAACACCGTAGAATATTTTGAATATTTTTTAGAAAACAAAATAGATCTTTATCTTTCAACGATAGTTGTTAGTGAATATGCTGTTGGTGATGATCCTGATAATTTACTTTCACTAAATGTATTCAAACTATTAGAGTTTGATTACGCTGACGCTAAAACTGCTGGTGATTTTTTTGCTGAACTAAAAGGAAATGAGGGGTTAAGAAAATTAGAGCAAAGAAATGTAATAGTTAATGATATTAAGTTATTTGCTCAAATCCATAATAGACAAATTGATGGATATATTACAAAAGATAGGAGGTCATTAAACAAAATGATAAAACCTTTGGAAAAGTCACACAATTTAAAATTTGAGTTTATTGATTTATCAGTTCCTTTGAATGAAAAACTTGGTAAATTATTTTAGCTTTAATACTCTCAAAAGACCTCACCAATTTCTCAAAATCTTCTTAGGGTCTGTTACAAAATAACCTTTACATTTTGCCTTGTTCTTTTGCACACTAACAGTGTTAAAAATACTCACTTTATCTAAGGCTATACCTGCGTTTTTTGCCTCGTTATTGCACAAAATAACGTCGCCAATTCTGTAAACTTTATTTTGTAACAGACCCTTAGGTATTGTAAAAATATGATGAAACACAAATAAGGTTTATCCCAAATTTTAACCCAATAAATATTGTTCTAGGTGCACTTGGTCCATAAATAAAATTACTATCTCTATTTTTTCCTGTATCAAAATTAATTTGATAGGTATTAAATATATTTTTAGATAAGACTAAAAAAATATTTATTTAAATTAAAAATGTATCTTTGTAATGTAAAACACAAGTGTATGTTAAGTTTTTCTGAAGAAAATTATTTAAAAACAATCTATCATATTGAGCAATTTCAACCTGATGGCGTAAGCACCAATGCTATAGCAAAAAAAATCCAAACAAAAGCATCTTCAGTTACAGATATGTTAAAGAAACTAGCTGCAAAACAATTGATTATCTATGAAAAATACCAAGGTGTTCAATTGACAAAAGAAGGAAAAAAAATTGCTTTAAAAGTGATTAGAAGACATAGATTATGGGAATACTTTTTGGTAAAAAAATTAAATTATCGTTGGGATGAAGTACATGAAATTGCCGAACAACTAGAGCATATAAAATCTAAAACTCTTATTGATAATTTAGAAGAATTTTTAAGGTTTCCAAAATTTGACCCACATGGAGATCCAATTCCTGATAAAAATGGAAAAATGATCTTGACCAAAACAATTAGTTTATTGGAATTAAAAGTTGGACAGAAAGGGGTTTTAGATAGTTTAAAAGATTCATCTGATGCATTTTTAAAATATTTAAATAAAAAAAATCTTGCGCTAAGAGATAGAATTAAAGTAATTGATATTGAACCTTATGACAATTCTGTCCATATAGAAACAAAAACACATCAATTGTTGATTTCCAAAAAAGTTGCAGAAAACTTAAACATCAAAGTTTAAAATGGATACCTATAACCCTTTATATGCATTATTTATATTTTTTGGTTTTTCTACACTAGCTTATTTGCTTTTTAGACCAAGAATAGGTTGGTTTTGGGTAATTAAAAACAACTTAAAATTAAATGAAAAAATAGTTATTGAAGATATTTTAAAACAATTATATCATAGCGAAAATTCTGAAAAAAAAATTAGCGCAAATGGTTTGCCCAAAACATTAACATTTAATGATCATACCATTATTAATGTTATTGAAAAAATGACAATTAACGATTTGATAGAATTTAATGGTGATATTTTAAAATTGACAAACTCAGGAAGAGATTATGCTTTGCGTATCGTTAGAGTTCATAGACTTTGGGAAAAATATTTGGCAGAAAAAACAGGTTTTGACAAAGTAGAATGGCATGGTAGAGCTGAAGAAATGGAACATAAACTGAATCATGAAGAAACAAATTTATTAGCAACTCAATTGGGGAATCCTAAATATGATCCTCATGGTGATCCTATTCCTACAAATTTAGGAAAAATAGCTGATATTAATGGAAAATTTTTATCTTCATTAGCCGTAAATTCTGTGGGTAAAATTATTCATATTGAAGATGAACCCGATGTGATATACAAACAAATTCTTGCCGAAAACATCCATATAGGATCTCAAATAAGAATGGTTGAAAACAATAAAGAAAGAGTAGTTTTTTATGCCGAAGGTGAAGAATTTAAACTGGCACCAATTGTTGCCGCAAATATAACAGTTGCAATTCTTAAAAAAGATGAAGTAATTGAAGAAAATATAGTACGATTGTCTAGTCTAAAAGAAAATGAAACTGCACATATTTTAGGAATCTCAAAAGAAAGTAGAGGAGATAGTAGAAGAAGATTATTAGATTTAGGTTTTGTAAAAGGTACTGAAATAAGTATTGATTTGATAAGTCCTTTACGAAATCCAACAGCTTATTTGGTTAAAGGAACTTCTATTGCCTTGCGTAAAGACCAAGCCTCTAAAATACTTATTAAAAAAGATGACGAACATGGAGAGTAAAACAAGTAGTGCTTGTAATACCTGCTCACAATACAATGCAAAAGGACTGAAAAAATTAGGTTTGAATACCGAAAATATTGATTTTGTTGTTGCTTTGGCTGGAAATCCTAATACTGGAAAAAGTACAGTTTTTAATGCTTTGACCGGGCTACGTCAACATACAGGAAATTGGCCAGGTAAAACTGTAGTTAGAGCAGAAGGTGCTTTTGAATACAATAATCAGAAATTTAAATTGGTAGATTTACCTGGTACCTATTCTTTACTTTCTACCTCACAAGACGAAGAAGTTGCACGAAATTTTATTCTCTTTGGAAAACCAGATGTTACCGTTATTGTTGTTGATGCAAGTAGGCTGGAAAGAAACCTAAACCTAGTATTACAAATTTTAGAAATTACAAATAAAGCTGTTCTCTGTCTGAATTTAATGGATGAAGCCAAACGGAATCATATCAAAATAGATGAAAGAACCTTAGCCAGAGATTTAGGAATTCCAGTTGTACCCACTAGTGCTAGATTTAATGAAGGAATTCCTGATTTAATTCAAACCATAAACGAAGTAGCTACAGGAAAAATAATTTGCAAACCTCATCGCATAAAAAATGTACCCAAAAATATTGAAGATGCCGTAAAAATATTGAGTACGAAAATTAAAAAACAATTCCCATCCATACCAAATAGTAGATGGATTGCTTTTAGATTATTAGAAGGAGATACGCATATTATTGATGCATTAAAAACAGGAGAATTAGTTTAGAAAAAATTAAAAAAAAAGAGCAGGTAAATCTCGAACCGTCGAGACCGCCTTCGTAAGAATAATATGAATAAAAATTCTATAGAAGACATCATCACTTTATCTAGTGACTTACGTTGGAAAATTGGTGACGATTTTCACGACGGTCTTACCGAAGGAATCTATGCCGATGCCTCGGAAATAGCAAATGCAGCTGTAAGTACAGATCATCAAAAAAAACGACTCCGTTTAGATTCAAAAATAGATAAAATTGTAACAAGTAAAACTTGGGGTTTTCCAATCATGTTTTTCATATTGGCAGTAATCCTATGGTTAACTATTGAAGGAGCAAATTATCCTTCGGCGATGTTGGCAGAATTATTATTAGATACTTTTCATCCTATTTTAAAAAATATTGCCGCAAGCATAGGAATGCCATGGTGGTTAAACGGATTTTTAATTGACGGCGTATATTTAGCCTTGGCTTGGGTTATTGCAGTAATGCTACCACCTATGGCAATATTTTTTCCAATGTTCACACTTTTAGAAGACTTTGGTTATTTACCTAGAGTAGCTTTTAATTTAGATTACCTATTTAAAAAGTCTGGTGCACATGGCAAACAAGCTTTAACCATGAGTATGGGTTTTGGGTGCAATGCTGCAGGAGTTGTAGCAACTCGTATTATCGATAGCCCAAGGGAACGATTAATAGCAATAATTACCAATAATTTTTCTTTATGTAATGGTCGTTGGCCTACACAAATTTTAATTGCAACCATATTTATTGGCGCTGTTGTACCTAAATCCTTTTCAGGAATTGCTTCTCTATCTGCAGTTATCGGAATTGCAATATTGGGAATCTTTTTTATGTTTTTTGTATCTTGGGCACTGACAAAAACAGTTTTAAAAGGAGAAGTTTCTACATTTAATTTAGAACTTCCACCCTATCGTCCACCTAGATTTTGGAAAACTATTTACACCTCATTAATTGATAGAACATTAATTGTTTTATGGCGCGCTATATTATTTGCTGCACCTGCTGGAGCTGTAATTTGGCTAATTTCAAATATTTATATTGGCAATGAAAGTATTGCTGCTTGGACAATACATTCGCTAGATGGTTTCGGCTTTCTTTTAGGATTAAACGGCGTGATTTTATTAGCATATATAGTTGCTATTCCAGCAAATGAAATTGTAATTCCAACTATTTTAATGCTCACCGTTATGGCAAGTGGTATTCCTGGAGGTGAAGGTACTGGTGTAATGTTTGAACTAGATTCAGTAACTGCAACAGGAGATATTTTAAGAGCTGGAGGCTGGACCTTACTTACAGCAATTAATTTGATGTTATTCAGTTTATTACACAACCCGTGCAGTACAACTATCTATACTATTTATAAAGAAACTAAAAGTGTAAAATGGACAACCATAGCTTCTATTTTACCTATAATTATGGGGTTTGTCATTACATTTTTAATAGCTCAAGTTTGGAGATTGGTATTTTAAATACCTGAGTTAAACTACTAATAACGAACTTATTACACCTGTTTCTCCTATAAATAATATAAGATCGTTGCAAAAGCTATTTTTATAAAGAAGTATGACGCTCGATAAAAATTTAACCCACAGTAAACCTTTGTTTATGAGGGCTTAAATTTTTTAGACAAGGAAATAATTCGAAGTAAAAAAGCTTTAAACCTTAATTTTGCTCAATATTGCAACGGTCTTAACCCGCATTATTCACGGGTTTTCGTTATGAAAAGTCAAAATGCCAACCTGCCTCCGCCTATGGCGGACGGTAGAATTGGAAAGCACAGAGGTTTTTTAGTGAAAGAATTGTAACCCAATTTTG
>JAKITG010000083.1 GCA_021648195.1 Flavobacteriaceae bacterium
GCAAGTTGGTTGTTAGTGAAGGAGCCTTCTCAGAAGTTTATAGTTATAAAGATGCTAAAAAATATTTTTATGATACCTTTCAGTTTGATAAAAGCATAATAGTTACTGTAAATGCAAAGGTACAAGTGATGTTTGATTTAAAAAAAATGGAAATTGAAATTGATTCTGTCAATAAAAAAATAAAGATTAAATATATTCCAACAGAAGAAATTGTTATCAACCCTGAAGTAAAATATTTTGACATTCAGCAAAGCACATTTAATATTTTTAGTAAAGATGAATTAAATAAGATTAATCAAAAAAGTATTGAAAAAATAAGACAAACAGCAGAGATAAGTACTTTGAAGAAAGATGCAAAAGAAAGATTGATAACAGAATTATCAAAAATATATCAATTATCAGCAATATTGGGCTGGGAAGTTATTGATGAAACCGAAGAGCAATTACTAAATAAATTTTTTACTGAAGAGCCAAAACTTTGAATTTAGAAGTCCAAATAAAGTCTTTACCAAATTCGCCTGGAGTTTACCAATATTATGATATAAAAGATAGAATATTATATGTTGGGAAGGCTAAAAATTTAAAAAAACGAGTCGCTTCTTATTTCACCAAAAACCATGAAAGTGGTAAAACTAGAGTGCTAGTAAAAAAAATTGTAAGCATCAAACACATTGTTGTTGAAACAGAAACCGATGCCTTGCTTTTAGAGAATAATTTAATAAAAAAGCATCAGCCTAGATATAATATAATGTTGAAAGATGACAAAACCTATCCATGGATTTGTATCAAAAAAGAACCTTTTTCAAGAATATTTTTAACCCGAAGATTAATCAAAGATGGTTCGGAATATTTCGGACCTTTTACTTCGGTTAGAACAGCTAGAGCTTTATTGTCACTAATAAAAGAGTTGTATCCATTGCGAACTTGCGTGTACAATTTATCTCAGCAAAATATTGAGAATAGGAAGTATAAGATTTGCTTAGAATATCATATTAAAAATTGTAAAGGAGCCTGTGAGGGATTACAATCGGAAGAGGATTATATAGAAGATATTAAAGAAATTAGAAAGATTATTAAAGGAAGTTTTAAAACTTCATTAAAAAAATTTGAAGCTTTAATGTATGGTTTCTCAGAAAAATTTAATTTTGAAGAGGCTCAAAAAATTAAAGATAAAATAGATTTGTTAGCCAATTATCAATCCAAATCAACCATAGTTAATCCTTCTATTACAAATGTTGATATTTTTTCAATTATTACTGATGAAAGTTTTGCCTATGTAAACTTTTTTAAAATTGTAAATGGTTCCATTATTCAATCAAATACTATTGAAATAAAAAAGAAATTAGATGAGAGTGATAAGTTATTATTAGAATTAGCCATTGTTGAAATCAGACAAAGGTTTAATTCGGTTTCAAAAGAGATTTATGTGCCTTTTATAGTTGAGGTAGGAGAAAATATTAAAATTACTGTACCAAAATTGGGAGACAAAAAAAAGATTGTTGATTTATCTTTAAGGAATGCAAAATACTTCCGACAAGAACAATTCAAACAAATTCAAATTACTGATCCCGATAGGCATACAAACCGAATTATGAAACAAATGCAAAAAGATTTGCGATTGGGTGAAGAGCCTCGTCATATTGAATGTTTTGACAATTCAAATATACAAGGCACAAATCCTGTAGCAGCCTGTGTGGTATTTAAAAACGGAAAACCAAGTAAAAAAGATTACCGACATTTTAATATAAAAACAGTTGAAGGCCCTGATGATTTTGCATCTATGGAAGAAGTGGTTCATAGGCGTTACAAGCGATTGCTTGAAGAGGAGCAAAATTTACCTCAATTAATAGTTGTTGATGGTGGAAAAGGACAATTATCATCATCATTAAAAAGTTTAGATGTATTGGGTTTGAGAGGGAAAATTGCCATTATAGGAATTGCAAAACGATTGGAAGAAATTTATTACCCAGGAGATTCAATACCTATGTATTTGGATAAAAAATCAGAAACATTAAAAATAATTCAACAATTACGTAATGAGGCACATCGCTTTGGAATTAATCATCATAGAAATAAAAGAAGTAAGAATGCCTTCCAAACAGAACTGTCTAATATTACTGGAATTGGTGAAAAAACAATCGTTCAATTGCTAAAAAAATATAAATCGGTAAAAAGAATTATGGAAACACCTTTAGATGATTTACAAAAAATTATTGGTAAAGATAAAGCCAATAAAATCAATACATATTTTAATAAAAAAGAGTAACTTTATAGGTTATTTAAAATTTATGAAAAAATATTTGATTGTCATAATATTTTTCATTTCAAACATTATTTTCGCACAACAAGAACAACAACAAAATACTGATATTAAAGTAGGTTTGGTTCTAAGTGGTGGCGGAGCGAAAGGTTATGCACATGTAGGTGTGTTAAAAGTTATAGAACAAACAGGTGTTAGAATTGATTATATTGCAGGAACAAGTATGGGAGCTATAGTTGGTGGTTTGTATGCTGCAGGCTATAATGCACATCAGTTGGATTCTATTTTAACTGTTCATGATTTTTCTGAATTAACTAATGATGAGTCTCCAAGAAGAGCTTATTCTTTTTATCAAAAAAAAAATAAAGGAAAGTATGCAATTTCATTACCTATTAATAAATGGAAAGTTGGATTACCTAAATCAATTTCAAAAGGACAAAGCCTATTCAATTTATTATCTCAATTAACAGAGCATGTGCATCATGTAAAAGATTTTAGTAAATTATCTACTCCCTTTTTTTGTATTGCAACAGGTTTAGAAACGGGAGAAGAAGTCGTACTAGACAATGGTTTTTTACCTGAAGCTATTAGAGCAAGTAGTTCTTTCCCCACAGTATATGCACCTGTAGAAATTGATGGAAAAATTCTAGTTGACGGAGGAATTGTAAATAATTACCCTATAGATAGGTTAAAATCTAAAGGTGTTGATTATATTATTGGAGTTGATGTGCAAGGAAAATTATTTGACAATGATAAGTTAACTTCTGCGCCACTTATTTTAATGCAAATTGTAGGGTACCAAATGTATCAAAATCTTAGTGAGAAAATAAAAATGACAGATTTATACTTAAAACCTGATATTTCAACGTATAATAATTTTTCTTTTGCTTTAGGGAAAAAAATAATTAAGACTGGAGAAGATATTGCAAGTGAGCATATAACAGAACTTAAAAGAATTGCGAGTAAACAAAAAGGACTGAATAATAACAATAAAGATAATGTCAACTTAAATAGTTATGTAGAAAATAGAGTTATAATAAAGGTTGAAATTATGGGTAATGAAAATTATACAAATCATTACTGTTTGGATAAACTTAAAATAGAAATAGGTAAAACAATTATTCATAAAGAATTTATTAAAGGAATTGATGCATTATCTGCAACAGGAAATTTTGAAAGTATTCAATATAGGTTTATTCATGAAATAGAAGGTGTTAAAGTTGAAATTAAATTAATTGAAAATAAGGTTTCAACATTTGTAAAATTAGGCGCTCACTATGACGATTTATATAAAACAGGTATTTTAGTTAATTTTACAAAGAAACATCCTTTCCTGAAAAACGATTTTATATCGGCAGATTTTGTAATCGGAGATAATTTAAGGTACAATATAGATTATTTTATAGATAATGGTTCTCATTGGAGTTATGGAATAAATACAAGGTATAATGCTTTTAATTTTGCAATATTTGGAGACGAGGAAGTTTTAGGTCCAGTATTTACACCTGGTTCTAGATTGAAAATTCCTATAAAATATTCAGATGCTACAACTCAATTTTATGTACAAACTACATTTAGAAATAAATTTGCTTTTCAAGTTGGAGCAGAGTATAAAGGGCTAAGAGCTTCTACCGATGTGATTGTTGATAATCAAAAAGAAAAACAATTCTTTGAAAAAAGTGGTTACGGAAATTTATATGGAAAATTAACCTTTGATAATTATACCGAAGACTATTTTCCTAAAAAAGGAGTGTATTTTGAAGCAAATTATAAGACTTATTTAATAGCAATTCATTCAAATAATAATTTTCAACCTTTTTCACAACTCTATGGAAAATTGAGTTATGCCCATACTTTTTTTGATAAGCTCACAATACATTTTACAGAAACAGCAGGTGCAACAATTGGTTCTAATGAGAATGTTATTAATAACTATGCTTTAGGAGGGAATAATGAAAATTTTGTTAATACTTTTGAAAAATTTTACGGTTATGATATTGCCGATTTAAGAGCATCTTCTTATATAAAATCAGAACTTATAATTCGTTATGAAATATTTAAAAATAATTATATTTCGTTTACAGGTAATTTTGCAGAGGTTGAAGATAATTTATGGGATAATTTAGATTTTTTTCAAAATATAAAAAGTGGGTACGCTATAGGTTATGGTTTAAAAACAATTATTGGTCCAGTAGAGTTAAAATATACTTGGTCACCAGATAATAATGAAGAGATATGGTTTGTCAATATAGGATATTGGTTCTAGAATCCACTTTAATCAAGTTAAGGGCTTGTTGCAATATTGAGTAAAATTAAGATTTAAAGCTTTTTTACTTCGAATTACTTCCTTCTCTAAAAAATTTAAGTCCTCATAAACAAAAGTTTACTGCGGGTTAAATTTTTATCGAGCGCCGTACTTCTTTGTCAAAAGAGCTTTTGCAACGATATTAATTGGTCGCTTTATTATTTTAGTCTAAAAACAAATATAGCAGAAAAATACAAAGATTTAAAATTTGCTCCGAACTTATTGGGGGCTAAAATTACAATCTTTTTCTTCAGCTCTTCTCTCTTCTGTAAAACGAAAAGTTAGTTCAAAATTTAAGGGGCTTACTTCTTTTATGTTTTCATAATTTTCAATATCTCTTAATGCTGCTTCACATCTTGATTCATCTACATTTATATAAAAAAATAAATACGCAGAAGGGAAGGGCTGATAGGTATTAATCGTTGGTCTTTCTCCATATTCATTTTCATATGATTCCTTATGAATTACAGTTTCACCTGGCTGTATAATATGTCCTAAACGATCATCAGATTTTACAACTACTGATGTTTCATTTACTAAATATATAGTAGCAGATGTTTTATATAAATTTCCTTTATCTTGAAAACAGCCAAAACACATTATCAATGTGCAAATGGCAAAAATTAGTTTGTTATTCATAAGCTGCAAATAATCGAGTTATATTATTGTTATAATCAGAGCCTCTAATACTTATTAGTCTATCTCTCCAACCATTCCATGATTGTGTAGTCTTTAAAGAATATTCTAGTTGTGAAATTGTAAAACCAGAAACTTGGTCTTCATATTTTTTATAATAACCAAAATTTGTTTCCGAAGCAGTTGTAACAAAATCATCATCAATTAAATCAGCAACAACTAAAGTATAATCCCCTGTACTACGCTCCCGACCTAGATAATTAGGATAAGTCATTCTAGTCAATTCCCATTCTACACCTCTTACCCAAGACTCTTTCACTTTGGCGTTGACACTAAAAAAATTCAGCTTATTCATTTCATAATGAGCAGAGTGAGCTAGTTCATGAATGGTTGTAGAATAGGTTTGCACACTTTCCTTACTATACGTATATATTTTAATACCTGTTACCAATCCAGCAAAATGTGCACCAGATTGATGAATACCAAGACTACTTCCATTGTCTTGTGTAAACGCCCCAATTCTTAGTTGAGACCTCAAAAAAGAGTTTTGCTTAGGTCTTCTTAGTCTTTTAATATCTTTATAATAATAATGATAGGCAGCTCTAAAAATGGTTGCATAGTATTTATGTTCACCACTTGTAATATGCCAGTTCCATGATTTTCCCTTGCCACGTGGTCCCTTTTTCTCTGCCGAACTAAACCCTCCGCTTCTTAAAGCAAACTGATAGCGTTCCCAATCTAATCTATAACGGGCTTTTCTTTTAAACCTTCCATTACAAGAAAAATCACCTCTTATATTTGTAAACCCTGTATGAGTTGTAAACCATCTTCTAGCTCTTATTTTTAAGCCTTCAACTCCTATGTTTCCTAAAGTATCATCATTCATTGTTATTTTACCTGAAGGACGCCATCTGGAGCGCAAGATTTTTAACGCAAGATTACTTTTCTTTTCTTCTTCTTCAATATTTCCTGTAATTCGTAAGGCTTCATCTACTAAAGCATCAATCATTTCGTAAGAAATTGATTTTTTGTCTGTATTATCGTCTTTATCTTCGTCGGGAATAAAAAGCTTTTCAAGTATTTCGGTTTCAACACCACTAGGGAGTTCTTTATTTACTTTAACTGCACAATATTGATAGGTTGGTTGCCCATTAGGAACTTGAGGATCTCTATAAAAATCACCATTTTCTTCAATTTCATAGTCTAAAGGATAAGTGTATAAGACAAGTGTTGAATCTCTTTTAAGAATTGATAATTCTTCCTCAGTTTTAGGTTTAAACTTTACGTATAAATGTGTTGTTTTAATTTCAGTCCCTTTAGCACTAATATTTGATTTTTTTAAATTACTCAATGCTTTTCGCATATTCTCAACAGAATAAGGATTTTCTAATTTTTTTTCCTAATTTCATCATACCTTCAGTAGGGTATTGGTTTATCATGGATTGTTCTTCTGTTGTAACGAAAATTTCATCTTCGTTACAACTTGTTAAAAAGAGTACATTAAAGAGTACTACTCCTAATAACTTGCAAATTAAGACCGTTGCAATATTGAGTAAAATTAAGATTTAAAGCTTTTTTACTTCGAATTACTTCCTTCTCTAAAAAATTTAAGTCCTCATAAACAAAAGTTTACTGCGGGTTAAATTTTTATCGAGCGTCGTACTTCTTTGTCAAAAGAGCTTTTGCAACGGTCTTAAATTATATTATTCGTTTTCATTTTATTTAAAAATTTTGTTAAAAAATATTTTTTTACTAAAAATCCTACGAGGTATATTACATTTGCAATACTTCCTCTGGTTAGGTGCTTTTGTTTATTTTATAGGCATTGGTTTTAAGTTAAACATATTTAAGCGTATTGATAATTTATTTACTTTAATCAGAGGTTTTTATACCTTTATAATAATCTTCTTTGTTATTAGGTAATACTATTTCAGTTCTCATTTTCAATGAGTATGTTTTCAATATCTGTATTTTAAGTATTTTGGATGTTAAATTTTTAAAGCAAAAAACCTTAAAAATACAATTCTTGGGAGAGTTAGAATCTTTAATGAGATGAAGTTATTAAAAAAAAGGAAACCACCAAGAAATTTGATTATTTTTTTTTGAAAAATCTGGCAAGGCATCTTCTAATTGACCTAAAGTGTAGCCTGAAACTCTGTCATTTGGTTGACTACTGTTTACAAAAATAAACCTCTTTATAAATTTCTAAAGAGGCTTTAGATTATATTATTTTAGTCACAATTATCATTACAATCTTCAGAATTATTGTAATCATTTTCTGTAATTATATGACTATTATTTGAATCGCCTCTAAATATTGTGTTACAATTAGCCATATCAGGCCAATCATCACAAATAAGAACTGCAATTTTTCGGTTATTAAAAATAACCCTAATTGAATCAACATTCCTAATTGAATAAAATGTTCTGTTATCTCTTTGCTCTCTTGTAATACTCATTCTTTCACCATTGTTGATATTAATAATGTCAGCATTAGTATAACCTCCTATTAATTCTCCGTTACTTCCTCTGTTTCGAGAATATGGTTTTAATATTATATCTACAGAAGAATTATTAATTAACGAAAAAGTGGTTTCAGGTGTATTTTGGTCAACACATGATTGTAATGTTATTATTGGTAATACAATAAGTAAATAAAATAGATTTTTCATAATTTATAATTTTTATCTGTATTCTTTAAATAAATAATCTAACTCTTTATTTTCTGTAGGGTTGTTGTACTTTTCTTTAATTTTGGTTCTCCACCGCCACCAAGAGCCCAAAGCACCTGGCAAGGCATCTTCTAATTGTCCTAAAGTATAACCTGACACTCTGTCGTTTGGTCTAGCACTATTTACTGTAGATTGATTAAAACTATCAATCATATCAATAACTATAGGAGTATATCCCTGACTGGAAGTCTGAATATATCTGAGAGTTCTCTGTTGCTGATAATCGAAATCGTAAATACCATAAACTTGTTTTGGATATACTCTTTCTATAATTACATACTCCACTCCCGTAGCCCAACTTTCAGGTAAAAATGGGTCGTCTGCCAATCTATCAATTATATATTTTCCTGTATTATATCCTATCTCCCAATGTGATACATGAGCTAGTTCATGTACCGTTGTTGCAAATAATTCTCTACTGTCATAAACAGTACCGTTATTTCCCTTTGAATATATTGCTATTGGAGATGCCCACCATATTCTGTTAAAATCAAAATAATGTGCTCTACCTCTTTTATCCTTAGCTCCTATATGTAATCTTCTTTTTAATAAAATTCGTTTATTATAAGGTTTTCTTATGCCATAAGATTTATGATTATAAAAATATTCCATGGCACCTCTATGTACACTAGCGTATAACCAATTTCTTGGTTCGATACTTTTTTTAATAGTTTTATTCCAACTCCTACCTCTTTTTAAACTTTCAAAACCATACCATGCTTGTCCGTAACTACCACTTCTAATATCCCAGTCTTTTCTTTCCCATTTTATGGCACATTTTACTTTCTTATTTCTAAATTTACCTACTTTAAAATATCCATTTGCGTCTGTAATATCACTTCGCCATCTAAACCATCTTTTAACTATGATTTTTGCACCTTGTAGTGGAATAATTTTTGAGGTAGAAGTTGTATTATCTTCATATCTAATTTTACCACTTGGATACCATTTTCTTCTCTTATTTGCTGTGCCTGTATTTTCTTCTTCAATTTCATCTTTATTTCCTGTTATAAGCAATGCTTCATCTTCTAGCTCATACCAAAAATTTGTGTTCATTTTATTTTTAGTATTACTTTTTTCATCTTCATCGTCTTGAAGAAAAAGGTTAGCTAATTTTTCATATTGAATATCTCTAAATTTATAATCTACTGGTACAGAGGTGTATTGCCAAGTAATTTGGTTTATTGGTAGCGTTGGATCATGATATACACCTCCAACTCCTTCTTCTAATTCATAATCTAAAGGCATGTCAAAAAGCATCAATTCATCTTGGTCTTGCAAAACTTCTTTTTCTATGTCGTCTTTAGGCAAAAACCGAACATAATAATGTGTTGTCTGTATTTTTGATTCACCAGACTTGGAAAAATTACTGCTCTTATTTAATGAAAGATTTTGATATGCTTTTCGCATATTTTCTACTGTATAAGGGTTTTCTAATTTCTTACCTAAACCAATGATATAGTCAGGTTTTTCAATTGCTTGTTTGTTTTGAACTTCTTGTTGATAAATTTCATCTTCGTTACAACTTGTTAAAAAGAGTACTACTCCTAATAACTTGCAAATTAAGACCGTTGCAATATTGAGTAAAATTAAGATTTAAAGCTTTTTTACTTCGAATTACTTCCTTCTCTAAAAAATTTAAGTCCTCATAAACAAAAGT
>JAKITG010000084.1 GCA_021648195.1 Flavobacteriaceae bacterium
GTAGGCTTTCATGAATTGTTGAGCATTATGTGCCAAGTTATTTACAGAATAACCGAATGCCAAGGTGGGAAACTAATTGTATTGATGATTGGGAAACTAAAGTAAATGCAATTGTTGAAGAAACAGTGCCAGAAGATATGCGCTTAATTAGCGGAATTCCTTCTTGGGTACAAATGTATTTTGAAAAACTGATAGAAAAAGAAGGAAAGAGCGTAAGTGAAATTTTTCCAAATTTTGACCTTTTTGTTTATGGAGGTGTAAATTATGAACCCTATCGCCAAAGTATGGAGAGTTTGATAGGTAAAAAAGTTGATTCTATTGAATTATTTCCTGCGTCGGAAGGATTTTTTGCCTACCAAGACAAACAAAACGAAAAAGGAATGTTACTATTATTAAATAGTGGTATTTTTTATGAGTTTTGTCCTGCGGATGAATTGTTTGATAAGAATCCAACACGATTAACTATCGCCGATGTTAAGTTGGGTGTTAATTATGTTTTGATTCTTTCAACCAATGCTGGATTGTGGGCTTATAATATTGGTGATACAGTAGAATTTACTTCATTAAAACCGTTTAGAATTATTGTTACAGGAAGAATAAAACATTTTATTTCAGCTTTTGGAGAGCATGTTATTGCCAAAGAAGTTGAACATGCAATTCAAGAGGTAATTCAAGGAACAGACATTAAAATTAATGAGTTTACAGTTGCTCCACAAGTAAACCCTAAAGAGGGTTTGCCTTATCACGAATGGTTTATTGAATTTGAAACAGAACCCACTAATTTAATCGAATTTTCTAAGAAAATAGATGCATCAATGCAAAAACAAAATAGTTATTATTTTGATTTAATTGAAGGAGGCATATTACAAACCTTAATTATAGTAAGGGTTAATAAAGGAGGGTTTAGAGAATATATGAAATCTGTTGGAAAATTAGGCGGGCAAAATAAAATTCCCCGCCTTTCTAATGATAGAAAAATTGTAGAAAAATTAAGTTCATCCTAAATCTTTCCTAAAGGGAAGGACGGGAAAATAGACAATAATAATTCGTTTATCCCGAAATTTTAGAAGTAAAATTATGCCTATGAAAGTATTATCTGTAAATATTGGCAAACGCAAAACGATTATTTGGCGAGGCAAAATTATTGAAACAGGAATCTTCAAATACCCAGTAAACCAACCTATATTTTTAGGAAAGGAAGATGTAAAAAATGATAATGTAGTTGATAGAAAATTTCATGGAGGAATTGATCAAGCAGTTTATGGATATTCGATAAAGCATTATAAATATTTTAAAAAAGACTATCCAAATTTAGATTGGAATCATGGAATGTTTGGTGAAAATTTAACTTTTACCAATTTAAATGAAGAAGAGATAACTGTTGGAAGTACCTATCAATTAGGAAAGACCATTTTAGAAGTTACCAAACCACGTAAACCTTGCTATAAATTAGGGATAAGATTTAACAATCCTAAAATTGTCAAACAATTTTGGAATTCTTCTATGAGTGGAATTTACCTTAAAGTTTTACAAACAGGATTTGTGAATATTGGAGATGAATTAATACTTCTTAAAAAACCAGAAAACACACTAACTATTGCAGAGGTTTATGAGTCTAAAAAATAATTCAAGACGCTGCAATGTTGAACAAAATTAAGCTCTTTTTACTTCAAATTACTTCTTTCTTTAAAAATTTAAGTTTTCATAAATAACAGTTTACTGCAGATTAAATTTTTATCGAGCGTCGTACTTCTTTGTCAAAATAAATCCTCCAATGTTTTTGATTATTTAAACTATTATTTACTCCAAAAGCAAAGCCCATACTTAAAAGTATGGGCTTAATAAATTACTTTTTTTAAAGAATTATTTTTTCAATAAATCTCTAATTTCAGCTAATAAATCTTCTTGAGAAGGTCCTGCTACGGCTTCTTCAACAGGAGCTTTAGATTTGTTATAAGCCTTTACAATCATAAACATTACAAACCCAACAATGATTAAGTTTACAAGCGTATTGATCCATAAGCCCCATCTTATAGCATTTTCAGCTACGAATCCATCAGCTCCTTCTACTCCAGAAGCTTCAGTAAGGATAACTTTTAAGTTTGCAAAGTCAACTCCACCAGCAAAGTGACCAACAACAGGCATAATAATGTCATTTACAAATCCGTTTACAACAAGACCGACTGCACCAGCCATAATAACAGCAACGGCAAAATCGATAACATTACCGCTCATTATAAAACTCTTAAATTCTTTTAACATAATATTTTGGTTTTAATAGGTTAATTAAGGATACAAATATACAAAATTTAACAACTATTTAACAATTCTTTTTACACGTTGAGAGATTGCAGTTAAAACTTCATAAGATATAGTATGAGAAATTTTCGCCAATTCTTCTACAGTATTTTGATTATTAAAGATGATAACTTGATCACCTTCTTTACAATCAATATGAGTAATATCTATCATAGTCATGTCCATACAAACATTTCCAACAATAAAAGCTTTTTGATTATTTATGGTAACAAAACCCTTTCCTTTTCCTAAATTTCTATGAATACCATCAGAATGACCAATCGGGATAGTAGCAGTTTTCATAAAATTATTTGCAATTAAAGCTCTGTTATAACCTATACTTTCGCCTTTTTCAATTTGATGAATTTGAGAGATAACACTTTTAAGTGACATCACATTTTTTAATTGTGAAGTTTCTTTTTTATCGTTTGCAAATCCATACAATCCAATTCCCAATCTAACCATATCAAAATGTGCTTGAGAGTAATTGATAATTCCCGAAGTATTAGTTATGTGCATCATGGGTTTAAAACCTAAATGTTTTTCAAAAGCATTGGCAATATTTTCAAATTTTGCAATTTGCTTTATACTAAACTCACGTTCATTTTTATCTTCAGAAGCCACCAAATGAGAGAAGATTGAATTTACTTTTACCGTTTTTTTTTCTTTTAATATTGAAGAGATATTTTTGATATCATTCTCTAAAAAACCAAGTCGATTTAAGCCTGTATTAAATTCAATATGAATAGAATTATCAATTAAATTTTGCGCATCAGCAAGAGTTAAAAAGGCTTTTAAAATACGTGTACTATAAAGGTTTGGTTCCAAACCGTATTTTATAATACAGTCTAAATCAGTCATTTGTGGATGTAAAACTAGGATTGGAGTTTTGATTTTTGCATTTTTCAGGGCAATACCTTCATGGGTATATGCAACGGCAAAGTATGCAACATCATTTTGAATAATTTTTGCAATTTCTATAGCATTACTACCATACCCAAATGCTTTTACAACGACTAAAATTTTGGTATTTTCTTGAATTTTTGATTTGAAATATTGCAAATTATGCTTTACCGCAGCTGAGTTTATTTCTAGAACAGTGAGATTATTGTTCATTTTTTTTATTTTCTAAATTTTCTTTCTCTTTTTGCAATTCTTTATAATAAGCAGCTCTACTTAGTGGTTCATACTCATGAGTTTCACCTAATAACACCAAATTATCATTGTCAACTTTTCGATGACTATAATGCGCTAAGTTTCCAGTTTTTGTACAAACGGCATGAACTTTAGTTACATATTCGGCAGTTGCCATCAATGCAGGCATCGGACCAAAAGGTTTTCCTTTATAATCCATATCCAATCCAGCAACAATTACCCTTACTCCTCTATTTGCTAGGTCATTACAAACAGTTACAATTTCATCATCAAAAAACTGAGCTTCATCAATACCAACAACATCTACATCATTTGCTAAAATGAGAATATTTGAAGATGAAGGAACGGGTGTAGAATGAATTTCATTGGCGTCGTGAGAAACGACCTTTTCATCATCATAACGCATGTCAATTGCAGGTTTAAAAATTTCAACTTTTTGTTTAGCAAACTGCGCTCTTTTAAGTCGGCGAATAAGTTCTTCTGTTTTTCCAGAAAACATGGAACCACAAATTACTTCAATCCATCCAAATTGTTCTATATGATTTGTTGTATTTTCAAGAAACATTCGTAACTTTAAAACTTGTTAAAGATTATTAAAATAAATTATTTGTGTTGTATCTATTAAAGAATACAATACCCTAAAAACAAAAGTAGTAAAAATCTTTAGGAGAGTTTTATTTTAAAAAATATTAATTTTATTTTAACGTTGTAATATAATACTTTTTCTTAGACATGCATAAAAATTTGATTACAGATTTAAAGAAGTTAGCTCATGAAATCCTTCAGCTAGAGGAAAACCACGAGATAGGTTTGTTGTATAAAAAAGTACAAGAAATTTACGAAAGAATTATAATTTTAGAATATTTAAATAAGAATACTAATTCTTTAAAAGAAAATACAAATAATGAGCCTAGTTTTAAAGTTGATACTACAAAAATAGTTTTTGAAGAAAAAATGGAAAAAGAATTAGAAGCTAATTCAATAAAATTTCAAGAGCAAGAAATTATAAATGCGCATGAGCGTATTGAAAAAAAGCCTATTGATTTTGAAGATTTATTTGTACCAACGTTTGATTTAATTAAAGATGATTTTAGTCAAAAGGAGGAATTTAAAGATACTGTATCTCTTGATGATACCGAAAATCTTTTTGAAACAAAAAAAGAAGAAGAAAGTCAATTATCACTCAATGATAAATTATTAAAAAACAGTATTCAAATTGGTTTAAATGATAGAATAGCTTTTGTAAATAAACTGTTTGACTATAGCCAATCAGAATTTAATAAAGTTTTATCCATTTTAAATGGGTTTGAAACAGAAGCAGAAGCTAAAAATTATATTGAAAAGACTTTAAAACCAAAGCTTAATTGGATTGGAAAAGAAGAAATAGAAGAGCGGTTTATATATTTAGTAGAGCGTAAGTTTTTATAAAAAACATGTATCTGTTCAGCCGATAGTAAAATTAGAACAAATGAGGTAAAAAAATAAATATCAATATTCCTCTTGAGAGGAGTTTAGGGTGTGTTTTTTAAAAACGGTTGAACAGAGTTGCAAAAACATTTAATATCAAAAACTCATAATAAATGGAAAAACATTTTAATATTTTAAGAAAAAGTAGAACATTCATTTTAAAACTTATTGAAGGATATTCAATAGAACAGTTAAATAAAATTCCTAAAGAATTTAGCAATAATATTGTATGGAATGTAGCTCATTTACTTGTTACGCAGCAATTATTATGTTATAAACTATCGGGCTTACCAATGACGGTATCTGATGAAATGGTTAATTTGTACAGAAAGGGTACTGCGCCAATAAAAGAAGTTTCATTAGCAGAATTTGAAGAAATAAAAAAACATTTTATTGAATTTCCAATACAACTTGAAAAAGATTATGCCAATGATATTTTTAAAGAATACAATGAATATACAACAAGTGTGAACGTAACAGTTACTGATATTGATTTTGCAATTTCATTCAATAATTTTCACGAAGGAATTCATTTAGGATCAATTTTAGCATTAAGAAAATCAGTTTAAAATGAATATATTTTCAATTATCAGATAAGGAAGTAGCCCTTGGTAAATTAATTAAGAAATTTACAAAAGAATAACTTGAAATAATAATTTATATACAAAAAAAGTTTCTCAATATTGAGAAACTTTTTTTGTATATAAATTATTGTTAACCTATTTAAAAAGAATAGTTTAAACCAAACATCCAAAAAGATTGTAATTCATTGTCAACATTTCCAAATGTTGGAGCAGGGGTTGGAACTGGGTTTAATCCTAAAGCATTATTTAATGCTTCTTGTTTGTTTTTTCTTAAACCAAAGTCAAACCCTACACCAATACCTTTCCATAAGGTATATCCAAAAGAGTTTGTCCATGTCCAGTTAGAATAATCAGCACTTTCATAGCTTTGAAACATAGAAAGGTTTGTTTTAAAGCTAACTCTACCCAATTGTTTTGTATAGTCGGCTACTATTTTTGCACCTAAAGAAGATTCATAAACACTATCTCCACTACTAAACACAAAGTTATAGTTTAATGGATGTATTACTACTACCAAATCAGTAATTGGTGTCCATGTTACTCCAACTCCAAGGTCAAGATAACCAGGGTCATTAAAGTTGTCAATAACCGTAGTTCTATATTCACCTAAAGCAGAAATAGCCCATTTATCACTTAGTTTATAACCATATAGAGATGTAAGAGTAAATACATCTGTAGCACCTTTAAAATCTTCAACATCTGTAGCATCGTCTTTATCATCCAATTTTATCCAAATTAAATTTACATTTGCTGAGTTTCTCCAAAAATATTTTTCTCTATCTAGGTTTGCAAATGCATTGACAACAAATCCAATATTTCCTGCAGAAGAGTTTGGTGCACCTTTGGAGTACCAATTGTTAAATCCAGAAAGATTTCCACCAACAGTACCAAATGCTCCTTTTTTCCACCCAGGGAAAGCATCGATTTGTCCTTGTAAAGCATCCACTCTGTCTTGAATTGCTGTTACAGAGTCTTTTTTAACGCCTTGTTCAGCCTTTAATTCTTCTAATGTTTGTGCATAAGTACTTGTTATTGCAAATAAGAATACAAATGCGAATACTAATTTTTTCATAATATGAATTTTGAATTTTAAAAGTGCAAAGATACAATTATTTTAAATATTCGTTTTATATAAATTTATTTTTTCTTTTTAAAAAGAGGTACTGTAGAGCATGCTTCACCATACATAATGGATTTAGCTACGGGTAGAAGTTTATTAATTAATTGGGAATAAGAAGTTTGCGGAATTTCTTTATTCGAACATCCTTTTATTATGATAAGATTTTCTTTATAATTTTTAATAGGAAGCTCATTAATTATATCTTGAAAAATTGAACATTCGAGCTGTTCTAGATCTCCCACTATAATTTTTTTAGCAAATGGAGAAAGCGAAACTGTAATGAGTAAATATGCCCATGAAGGGATTATAGCATCTGATGAACAAGAAAGAGCCATATAATTATCTTGATATTGACTCCAATTATGTTGTTGTACATTTTCTCTAAAATCTTTTTCTTTTAAAATTAATCCTTCGTACAGCCATTCAGAAATATCAAATATAATACGCTTACCATTAGGATAGAAATCTTCTAGATCAATGGTAATTAGTTTACTATTTGCAACTTTATTTATAATTTCTTTCGACAACTCTATGGGTATTTTTTCTTTAATATTTTCCCTCTAGTCTATTTTCTTTTCTCTCTCTTTTAAAGAAATCCCAATTCCAACTTCGCTTCTTCACTCATCATATCTTGTGTCCAAGTTGGGTCAAAAGTAATTTCTACTTCAGCATTTTTAACCTCATCAATAGTCTTGATTCTTTCTTCAACTTCAACAGGCAATGTTTCGGCAACAGGGCAGTTAGGAGAGGTAAGCGTCATCAATACTTTTACATCCATTTCATCATTTATAAAAACATCATAAATCAAACCCAATTCATAGATATCTACGGGTATTTCTGGATCAAAAATAGTTTTAATTGCTGCCACAATTTTTTCTCCTAAATCTTTATTTTCAGAATTATCCATTATTGTTTATTTTAAAATCAGTCTAATGAGTGAACAAAGATAGGTAATTTAATACCGTTGCAAAAGCTATTTTTACAAAGAGATTGACGCTCGGTTAAAATTTAACCCACCTTAATTTTGCTCAATATTGCAACGGTCTTAATTTGTATAATTGTTGATTTATTTATTGCTTTTAACTTGAAAAGCAAGCGCATAAAGTTTTAATTGCTTAATCATAGATACTAATCCATTGGCACGAGTTGGAGATAAGTGTTCTTTTAATCCAATTTTATCAATAAATAAAGAATTAGAATCCAAAATATCTTTAGGGCTTTGATTAGAATAAACTCTTAATAATAACGCAATAATACCTTTGGTTAAAATAGCATCACTATCTGCAGAAAATAATATTTTATTATTTTCACAACTGGCATAAAGCCAAACTTTTGACTGGCAGCCTTTTATTAAATTTTCGCTTGTTTTATTTTGAGTTTCTATTAAAGGAATTGATTTTCCAATTTCAATAATATATTCATATCGTTCCATCCAATCATCAAACATAGAAAACTCATCAATAATTTCTTCTTGTATTTCTTTAATAATCATTTTTATAACTTATTTTTGCCCAGTTAGAGACTGGTTTTGTGTAAAAGCACAAAATTACGGTAAAAATTAGTATTAATTTAATAAAAATTCCTTCCTTTTGGGGAGGTTAGAATAGGCTTTGAGTAAACTTTTAATTGTAGGAACTGTAGCTTTTGATGCTATTGAAACTCCTTTTGGGAAAACAGATAAGGTTTTAGGCGGAGCAGCGACTTATATTGGATTATCTGCATCTCAGTTTGGAATTGATTGTGGAATTGTATCGATTGTAGGAGGTGATTTTCCTGAAGAATATTTAAAAATGCTAAATGCTAAAAATATAGATACTTCTGGTATTGAAATTGTAAAAGATGGGAAAACATTTTTTTGGAGTGGAAAATATCATAACGATTTAAATACTCGTGATACTTTAATAACAGATTTAAATGTATTGGCTGATTTTAACCCTGTTGTTCCTCAAAACTTTATAAATTCTAATTTTTTAATGTTAGGAAATTTACATCCAGCAGTTCAAATGTCGGTAATTAATCAAATGGAAACCAAGCCAAAATTAATTGCTTTGGATACCATGAATTTTTGGATGGATAATACTTTAGGTGAATTAATAAAAGTAATAAAAAAAGTTGATGTAATCACTATAAATGATGAAGAGGCAAGACAATTAAGTGGTGAATATTCTTTAGTAAAAGCAGCTCGAAAAATTCATGAAATGGGACCAAAGTATGTGGTTATTAAAAAAGGCGAGCACGGAGCTTTACTTTTTAATAATGAAGATGTATTTTTTGCTCCTGCTTTACCACTAGAAGAGGTTTTTGACCCCACAGGAGCAGGAGATACTTTTGCTGGAGGATTTATTGGATATTTGGCAAGCACTCGAAATATTTCATTTGATAATATGAAAAGAGCAGTAATTTTCGGTTCAAACTTAGCATCATTTAGTGTTGAAAAGTTTGGAACAGAAAGAATGGAGAACCTTTCAAAAGAAGAGATTCAAAATCGTTTACAACAATTTAAAGAATTAACTCAGTTTGAAATAGAATTGACATAAATTATAATATTGACTAAGAAATCTAAAAACCACTAATAATGAGTGATGCTATCAAACACGAATGTGGAATTGCATTGGTGAGATTACTAAAACCAATTCAGTATTATAAAGATAAATACGGGTCTGCTTTTTACGGAATCAATAAAATGTATTTATTGATGGAAAAACAGCATAATCGAGGTCAAGATGGTGCAGGTTTTGCTAGTTTAAAGTTTGATGTTAAGCCAGGTACAAGATACATTAGTAGAGTAAGATCAAATGAGCAACAGCCCATTCAAGATGTTTTTGCAAAAATTAATAAAAGATTAAATAGAGTATTGCAAGAAAACCCAGATAAAATAAATGATATACAATGGCAAATACAGAATATGCCATACATAGGCAATATATTTTTAGGACATGTAAGTAAAGGAACAATTGGTAA
>JAKITG010000085.1 GCA_021648195.1 Flavobacteriaceae bacterium
AGTATGGGTAGTAAATAAGCAAATGTGTTACCTGTACCTGTTTGGGCCAATCCAACAACATCATTTCCAGAAAGAATTGCAGGTAAAGCTTTTATTTGAATAGGAGTAGGATTTTTTATGCCTAAATCATTTATAGCTTTTAATTGAGGCTTACTTAGTTTTAAATCTTCAAATGATTTCATTACTAGTTCTTCTGTTAATTAGATGCAAAATTAAGATACTCAGTTTAATAATGAATACAATTTTACCAAAAAAAATAATATCTAACATATAATTCATTCTCTTTGTTTTTGATAGAACTTAATTTTTAGAATCCACTTTAATTTTAAAACATTAAAATAAAAAGATGAATATTCATATAATAAAAGTAAATTTGGAATGGACTCAATTATAAAATATCTAGCAAAATGAAAAAAATTATAGGTTTACTTCTTGTAATAGTATCATTTATACAGGTCAGTAAAGCACAAGATAAGGTTGCTTTTGAATTATACAATCAAAAAGGAAAGCTTGTAAAATATAAAAAGATGATAAAAGATTTGTTAGATAGCGATATGGTGTTTTTTGGAGAATACCACACCAATCCAATTTCTCATTGGATGCAAATTGAAATGGCAAATAGTTTTTATAAAATTAAAGGAGAACAATTATTTTTTGGAGCAGAAATGTTTGAGAATAATAACCAGTTGGTTTTGAACGAATATTTAGCAGGATTTTATTCCGAAAAAAAGATGTTGCCTGAAATTACTCAATTATGGAGTAATTATAAAACCGATTACAAACCCTTGGTAGAGTTTGCTAAGAAAAATAAACTCCGATTTATTGCGTCAAATATTCCACGTAGATATGCCTCAATGATTAATAAAAAAGGAATAGGTGCTTTACAATTATTAAGTCCAGAAGCATTGGTATTGATTAGTCCAGATTTGGAAAAGTATTTTGACCCAACAGTTAAAGCTTATGCCGAAATGGCTTCTATGATGGGAGATCACGTGCCGCCAAATATGTTAAATATTCAAACAGCACAAGCATCAAAAGATGCAACCATGGCACATTTTTCATTAAAAAATTTCCAAAAAGGAGATTTTTATTTTCACTTTAATGGTTCATATCATTCAAATTATAGTCAAGGAATTATTTGGTGGATTCATAAAATTAAACCCGGTTTAACTATCAAATCAATTGCTACAGTTACAAGAACCGAATGGAAAAAAATGACAGATGAAGAGAAAGCTACAATTGCTAATTACACTATTGTAGTTGCTGATAATATGACACAAACTAAGCGATAGTTTTTGGTTAATTAAAGTATTTCTCTAAAAATATTGCAACACCATCTTCCTTGTTGTGTAGAGTAACATCATCTGCAATAGCAAGAACTTTATCTTTTGCATTTTGAACAGCCACACCTAAACCTACATGTTTTAGCATTTCAATATCATTGTAATTATCGCCAAAAGCAAGAACGTTTTCAAGTTTAATATTTGGATATTTTAAATGTAAAAGTGTTTCTATAGCTGTTTTTTTAGAAATATTTTTGTGAGATATTTCTAAATAAGTGGGCTTTGATCGATAACCAATCACTTTATTATTATCTTTTTTTAAGAAATTAACCAAGTTATCAATTTCATTTTCATCGCCCATACACATAATTTTATGCGCTCCTTTACTTTCTATTTTCCATTTTTCAATGGTTTTTTTAATAGCGTTTACCTGTGTTTTCCCCTTCGTATTATTTTCTTCCCTCTTAGCCCAATAATCCATTTGAGGAACAAACCATTCATCATTATGATAAAGACTGGTATGAATTTTTGTTTTTTTACAAAAATCAGTTATTGATTTTATGGTATCAATATCAATTTCGGTTGTATGCAATACTTTATTATTATGTATAATCAATCCACCGTTATATGCGATTAAGGGTGAGTTTATAATGTTTAAATCTTCTTGTAAATGTACCATCGCTTTTGGCATTCGAGAAGAAATTAAAATAAAAGGAATAGGAGAGAAGCTTTTTATAGCTAAAATTGTTCTTAATGAAAGTTCTCTATCTTTATTTAAAAGTGTTCCATCAATATCAGAACAGATTAATTTTATTTGCATTTTACCAATTTTGGGAATAGCAAATTTATCAATTTGGAATGGAAACAAAAAAAGAAACGATTGATAATCTAAGGGTTAGTTTTTTATCAATTGCTTTATTTTTTTATTAAAATTATTTTCATTAATTCCAATTTTATTATTTAGTTTAGATAAAAAATTTTCGCCTTGATCTCCCGTATGTAGTAATTCTAAACTATGAGAATACTGTGATATTCATGCTAATAAAAAGAATTATAAGAAGTTTTTTCATTGGGTTTGGTTTTGAAAATGATACCTTTACAAACTTCTAAAATATAAAATATTTTTAATATAATTTCGGGTTGAAATAAGAACTAGTACGGGTTCTAATTTAGTTAAAAAAGAGAGAGACTTCATTTCTAGATGAGATAGATAATTTTGAGTAGATGCTGTTTATATGTGTCTTTACGGTACTAATGCTAATAAATTTTTTTTTAGCAATTTCTTTATTACTTAATATTTCATTCATTAATTCAAAAATTTTTTGCTCTTGTGGTGATAGTATTTTTTTATAGGTATTCGTGATGTGCTACGCAATTCATCTAATGCCCACCAAGTAATTGTCTGTAAATCTACAGCAATTATCGTTTCTAATTCGCTTAACGAATAATAAATAGTTTTTGGTTTTGAGCTTTTATCTGTAAAATTTGTTCTGTTTTTCCATTTGCCAATGGTATTTTCTGATACGCCATATTTCAAACGCAATTTTTGATTGGATAAAGTGCTTTTGTTAATTTCAGTTCTCAATCGTACATTTGTAGTTGCGTTAGAGTGATAAATTTGTTTCATTTTTGTATTGTTTAAAGATTTACAAATTTAAACAAGTTGTTATTCTTTCTCTTTTTAAACTCCATTTTACTATGCTATATGGAGTTTAAAAAGAGAAAATTAAAACAATAACATAGTGAAACTAATCATATATTAACTAAATAAATGAAAAAAGTTGTAACCATTTTAGGAGCTCGTCCACAATTTGTTAAAGCGGCTGTTTTGAGTCGAATTATTGCTAAAAAAAATGAATTTGAGGAAGTGATAGTTCATACAGGTCAGCATTTTGATGCCAATATGAGTGATGTTTTTTTTGATGAAATGGAAATTCCTAAACCTAAATATAATCTTAATATTAACAGTTTATCACATGGTGTAATGACCGGTCAAATGATAGAGAAAATAGAAGAAGTGTTATTAATAGAAAAACCCAATGCTATAATAATTTTTGGAGACACCAATTCTACCATTGCAGGAGCTATTGCAGCTAAAAAGCTGAATATTAAGATAGTTCATATAGAAGCAGGATTACGTTCATATAATATGCAAATGCCCGAAGAAATCAATCGTATTTTAACCGATAGAATTTCTGATTTATTATTATGTCCCACAGATACAGCAATAGAAAACTTACAAAAAGAAGGCTTTGATGACTTTGGTGCGAGAGTTGTAAAAACTGGTTATATAATGAAAGATGCTGTTGAATTTTATAGTAAGTTTTCTGAAGAAAAATCAAAAATAATAGACAGACTAGAATTACAAACCAAACCTTTTATTCTTGCTACAATTCACCGACAAGAAAATACAGATAATATTGAAAAATTAAAATCAATATTTGAAAGCCTAGAATCTATTTCAAATGAAACACAAGTGGTATTACCCTTGCACCCAAGAACTCGTAAAATATTGGCTGAAAATAATTTAGACTACAATTTAAAAATAATTGATCCTGTTGGTTATTTTGATATGTTAGAATTGTTGAAGAACTGTAAAATGGTTATTACAGATAGTGGCGGATTACAAAAAGAAGCCTTTTTTAATAAAAAATATTGCATCATCATAAGAGATGAAACAGAGTGGGTAGAGTTGGTTAAAAATGGTTTTGCAGAAATTGTTGGTAGTGATAAGCAACGAATATTAAAATCCTTTCAAAAACATAAGGAAGACACTTTATCTTTTTCAATAAACTTATATGGAAATCAAGTGGGCTTATCAATTTATAAAGAATTGAAAGCACTAGTATTAAATTAAAAACCACATCTTTTTTTAAAGATATGGTTTGTTTTTTAGAATCCTATTTGGCTACAACCAATTGTAAAGATAAGTCTTCAATTTTTAGATGTAGTTGTTGTAATACATCTTTGCTAATTGCTAATTCATCAAAGAAACGAGATTTTGTATCTTCAAATCTACCTTTTAAATTACTAAATAAGTTGTGATAGTAATTAATACCTTCATCCAAATTTTTTGAAAAAGTAAGTAAATATTTTTCTTGCTTTTTTGTCATATCACTTTTTGCATCTTCTATTTTAGTGCTTAAATAATCAAGATAAAGATTCAATTCTTTGATAAATAGGTTAGGTCGATTGGTATTGGTTATTACATTTGTTCTTCCATAAATATGATCTACCATTTCAGATAAACTTGATAGTTTGGAGAAGTATGCTAAATTTGGACCTGGGCAAATAGAAACTTTATCAGAGTCTTTACATTCAATTTTATTTACTGTTAATGCAGATGCAGATAAACCTACACACAAACAAGATTTTACAATAATTTTTTCATACAAACTCTTGTATTGTTTTGGAGAAAGATTTTCATTATCTAAATCTTTTATTTTTTTTCTTTGATATTGTCTTGAAGCTGTACAGATACTTTTTTCAGTAAATTCTTTGTTAGAAGATAGAAATCCTTCTGGACATGGGCTTCCTGGTTTTCCATATTTTGCCTTAGTAAGTTTTTCAATATCTTTCGTGTTGCCTCTTACATTATTGAAAGGCACTCCCAATGGAGAAATATTGCTTAAGTATAAATCTTCTTCTTTGGCTTTCATGAGTATGCCTAGAGTTTTATTATCAACAGTGGTAGCTTCTGGTACTAAAAGAAAGGGAGTACCCCAACCTACAGAATCAACATTGTAATGATTTAATAAAAAATTATGTTCTTCAGCAGTTCCAACACCACCTTGAGCAGTTATAATTAAAGGTAATGTAGTGAGTGGAATTGTTCTATTTTTAGCAGTAAGTGCAGGAACTAAAACATCATAAATTGATTGTGCCAATTTCTCTTTATTGTCTTTAAATTCTGAAAGAATAGGTCCCAATAAATATCCGTCAGTTGCAAAAGCATGTCCGCCGCAATTTAAACCTGATTCAATTCTGAATTCAGAAACCCATATTCCTTTTTTAGCTAAAAACTTGCCTTGAATTAAAGCAGACCTATAATCACTAACTTTTAGAACCAACTTCTTTTTAATTTTTCCATTTTCATTTGGATAAAAATCATCAAATTGTTCGATATAGCTATACAATCTAGGATTCATACCTGCAGAAAGAATTATTGAAGATTTTAAATTACTATTTGCAAAACCTCTTAAAGCTGCATGGGCATCATTAAACTCGGAAGATAATTTTTTACCTTTAAAATAATTTTCTTTATCTAATTTGGTCATGATATTAACATCTATGCTACCCATAGAAAAGTTATCATTTATCCAATTTTTAATTTCTTTTAAAGAGGAGTTTTTGGTATTTATTTTATTAAACTCTTGTTTGATAATTGAGTAATCAGGTAATTGATTAAAGTAGTTTTTAATGTCATAGCCTTTTTTAATTGTTGAATTTTTGAATTCCTCAAATTTATTTTCAACCAAATCATTAATCAAGTTTAGGTAAGAAGTAATTCGTTTTGCTCTAAAATCTTCTATTTTATCGGAAATTTCACTATATGAAATCTTGAATTTATTACAATACATTTTTCTCATTCTTTCAATAAGAATATCATCAACTATTGAAATGACAGAATCAATTCCAAATTGAGAAACCTTTAGAGGTGTATCGACTGTAAAACCAAGACCCATTACTGGGATGTGAAATGAATGTTTTTGTGTCATATTTTAATATATATATTTGAAAATAACTGTAAATTTACAATTATTGAGTTAAATAAAACATGACAAATGTTTTATTTTATTTTTTTTGACAAATTATATAATCTGTTCAGTCGATAGTAAAATTAGAATAAATGAGATAAAAAAATAGGAAATAAATACAGATATTTCTCTATTGAGAGGTTTGGGGGTGTTTTTTTTAAACGATTGAACAGTTATCAAATTATTTATATAAAGCTTTAATTTTTCTCATAAAAAAAGCCTATCATTTCGATAGGCTTTTGAATAAAAAATTATATGTATAAATATTAAAGTACTTTAACATTTACTGCATTTAAACCTTTTTTACCTTCCTTAAGTTCGAACTCTACTGAGTCATTTTCTTGAATCTCGTCAATTAAACCAGAAACATGAACGAAGTATTCATTATTTGAATCTTCCTCTGTAATGAAACCAAATCCTTTGGAATCATTAAAAAATTTTACTGTACCTTTTTTCATTTTGTGTAAATAATTATAAGGGGCAAATGTAATATAAATTTATTAGGATTGCTATATTTATTTTGAATTTATTATTTGATTTCACAACTATCCGAAAGTTGTGATTTTATAAAATCCTGAGAATCCCATATTTTTGAATTTCACTAAAAAATTTCAAATATTAGGACTGTTTAAGCGTAGCAAAAATACAAACAAACCATAACTCAAATAAACGTTTTTAATCAACGAAAATTATAGAGGATTTCCTTTCTTGAGAACTCTTGCACAACGATTACCTTTGTTGTAGCACGTTTTCATCATTTTACATCACCCTTTAAAGCCGTTTTTAATATGCGCACCATCACAATACGGTTTATTATTAGAGACACCACATCTACAAAAAGCAGTTGTTTTGTTTTTTGTTTCTTCTTTTCCGTCTTTATCTATCACGTTTAGCGTTCCATATATCAACAAAGGTCCATTTTCAAGAACTTCTACTTTGGTTTCTAATTGCACTGCTTCTTGATTTTCTTCTCCATTCATATAATAACTCAATGCACCAGACGGACATTTTTTTATTTGGGCTTTTAATTCTTCTGTACTTGCATTTTCAATCTTAAGCCAAGGTTTCTCCTTAGGATTGTAAACTTTTGGCAATGCTTTTACACATTCTCCTACGTGAATGCAGGCTTCTGGTTTCCATACAATGGTAAGTTCTTCGTTTGTGTATTCTTTTACAATTTTTTTCATAATTATGCTATATTTATTCCTTTTAAAACTAATTCTTTCCACTCTGGATTACGCTTAATATACATTGCAACAAATGGACAAAGTGGTATTAAAGTTAAATTTTTTTCTTTAATATCCTGTAATACTTGTTTTACTAACGCAGTACCAACACCTTTTCCTGTTAGTTTTTGCTGGACTTCTGTATGCGTAAGATAGATGTTATTTTGTGCTTTGATATATTCTATTCTTGGTATATGCTCTTCAATATGAAATTCATATTGCTTTTTCTCTATATTATCTATTAATGTATAATTCATTTTTTGTCAAAATTAGTTTTATTTAATTCAATTATCTTTTCTAAATTGATAATTTAAACCAAACAAGAGTGTCGTGTTTAACTGTTCAATTCCACCACCAACTTGTTGATTATAAAATAACCTGTGATTAAGGTTTACGCCTAAGTTTTTTGTAACTTGAAGGTTCAGTCTTATAGTATTCTGCAAACCCCAATAACTACTTTCTTTTGCAGAATGGTAACTTCTAAACTCGCAATTTAACTGAACTTTTTTAGCCAAATTTATGTTTGCACGTAAAATACTTCCAACACTCAATGCTTGATGCAAATCTGTAGCAATTTCAAAATCCAAATAGCCTACAAAGGCGTGAATTTGAATGTACTCTGAAGCAGATTTTTTATATAAATTGCTTCCTATTCCTGCTCCTGTGAATATAAAATGATTCAATAAAAATGATTTTGCAGTTCCGCCAGAAGCGGTTACAAATGGATAAAATTTCTTTTCTTGTTTGTACTGAAACAACAAACTGCTCCATAAATCATTAATTATTGCAAAGTTATTGACTTTTAAAAATTGGTATTGCCCAACACTTTCAAAAAAGTAATTTTTCCGATATAGCTGTACATTATAATTGGGCGAAATCTCAAACTGGTTAGTAGTTCCTGTTTGCCACATTCCTCTAAGACCAATGTCAATTATTGAAAATTGAATACTATCATTTGATTGTTCTTGTGATTTTACTTCTTGTAATGATAGTAAAAAAAATATAATTGCTATGCTTCTTCTTCTATTCATTTAATAGTTTGAACTGCCTTATCCATCGAATTTTTCATCTCTTGATTGATTATTTTTCCTTCTTTAAAGTTATCATAAAAACTCCCAATACTCAATGTTGTAACAACTTTTCCACCAAAATAAGGAATGGTTTTTTCAGCAATTGCTAAAGCCGATGCTCCGCCACCGCCACCTGGCGAAGTGCTTAATAAAATAACTTTTTTATTTTCTAAAAAATTTCGGTTGTTTCGTGAAAGCCAATCCAAAATACTTTTCAGAAAAGCCGTAATATTTCCATTGTGTTCTGCAACCGAGATAATGATATTTTGTGCTTCCGATAATTTAGTATCTAATGTTTTTATTGCTTTAGGAATTCCTTGATTTTCTTCGCTGTCTATTCCATACATCGGTATATCGTAATCAGTTAGTTTGATAACTTCTGAATTATCGACAAGTGAAGTAATATAGGTTACTAATTGATGATTGATGGATACTGAACTATTGCTTCCTGCAAATGCTATTGTTTTCATAAATTTATTTTTTAGATGAATAATTACTTTTTTTGATACTCAATTTTGCCATACTTTCCAGCATAGAAATCGGTGTTTGCCTGTGCTATTTCTGCTTGTGAATTCATCACATAAGGACCGCCAAATGCTATTGTTTCGGTATAAGGCTCGCCTCCAAAAATCATAATGTCAATCATTTCATTACTTTTATTTGCAATCTCTATGGCGTCTCCTTCTTTGTCAAACACTAAAAAATCACTTTGTGCGACTTCGGTTCCGTTAATGACAGCTTTTCCTCTAATAAGAGCAATGGCAGATTCATCGCCTTTGTCTATGGATATGCTATGAGATTGCCCACCATTTAATTCAAGATGATAAAGAAATAACTTTGAATCAGTAGGAATTTTTGATTTGAATTTTTCAAATTCACCTACTATAATTTTTATTTTACCTTTATTTTTCGGTAGTACAATTTCAGGTATATCTGCGGATTGAATTACCATGTATTCAGGTTTATCTGTCTTGTTTTTAGCAGGGAGATTTATCCAAAACTGCATTCCAAGCTGTTCTGTAATGGCACTATTTTTTTTTACATGAATAATTTCATCATGAACAATTCCGTTTCCTGCCTTCATCCATTGCATACCTCCATGATGCACTATGCCATGATTTCCTGCACTATCATAATGTTCTACAGTACCTTTTATGATATAGGATAGTGTTGCAATTCCTCTATGAGGGTGAGCAAAACTTCCTTGTCCAATGGAGTCTATCTC
>JAKITG010000086.1 GCA_021648195.1 Flavobacteriaceae bacterium
GTTTATATCTCCTATTTTAGATTTATACCCTATAAACTTAATCGGTTTTGAAGCTGTACCACTTTTATCTAATACAACATTTTCATTACCATAATTACCAGCTTTAATCCAAACCGTCATCCCTGCAGTTACTGTACTAGCTGCTTTATCAATAGTTCGCCAAGCTTTACTTTCGCTTGTCCCATCATTTTTATTATTTCCAGTTAAAGATACATACCTATATGTAGAAGATTTTGGCTCAGCTAAATTATTAGCAATATACTCTAGTGTAAAATCACTTAATAACTTATTGTCTTCACTCTTTAAATTACTTCCCCCATTATATCTAATTGTATTGTTATCCCAAAAAGTAAATGGTTTTGAAACTTTAAAATAGTGACCTGTAGTTTTTCCTGAGTTTATAGTAATTCCAGATATTTTTTTGCCAGATATTGTAAATCCTTTTGCAGAAGATGTAGTTATTTTTGCACTGCTATCAAAATAAACTTTTGAAGTTTGCCCTTTTTCTATTCTAAAATTAGATAGTGTTGGTGGCATATTATTTGAAAACATACTTAAACTAAATACCAAAGTAAAAACCCATAATAATTTCTTCATATCCTTTTTCTCTTTATAATTTTGTTGATAACAAAATGACCTATACTTAAACAATTTAAGTACTATTAATAAATTTAATTGAGGGTAATTTTGCACCAAGTGAAGAGGGATTTCTATGTGCAACCTTTGTTTAAACGAATTAAACTTGATAATATTGTAATTATTATCTCCTACATTTATTTTTTAAATTCATAGAGTAAGAATAGTTTGAAATATTTCAATATAAAATTGTTTCTATATCGTCTAAAAAATGACTAATACAAGACCGTTGCAATATTGAATAAAATTAAGATTCAAAGTTTTTTTACTTCAAATTATTTCCTTCTCTAAAAATTTAAGTCCTCATAAACAACGGCTTACTGCGAGTTAAATTTTTATAGAGCGTCATATTTCTTTGTAGAAATAGCTTTTGCAACGGTCTTAATAAGGTAAAAAAACATCTGTCATCATACAACGAGCACTTCCTCCTCCACAAACTTCGATAGTTTCTAAATTTGAATATAGAACAATGGATTCTTTTTCAATTTTTTCAATTTGATTTTTATCCAAACTACGATAAGCTACTTCACTCATAATGATATATCTATCCTTATTCACACCTATAACTTGTAGCATATTTCCAGCAAATTTATTCACTTGTTTTTCCGTTATGGATATAATTTCTTTTCCAGATTCTTTTATATGATTGATGATGTTTTTTCGTTCTTTTTTATTATCAATGGTATCTAAGCAAATTATAGCATATTTTTCGGTTAAAGTCATCATCACATTGGTATGGTAAATTAATTTTCTTTGATTATCAACTGTTTGGTATGCATGAAATAGTACGGGAGTATACTCAAAATCTTCACAAAACTCAATAAATAACTCTTCATTAGCTCTAGGTGATAAAGCACAATATGCTTTTTTATTTACTCTATCCAACAACAAACTTCCTGTTCCTTCTAAAAAAATATTTTCTTTTTCGGCTGAAGTATAATCTACAATATTTTTTATTTCAAAACCTTTTTCTTCTAATTGATCTAAAATATCCTCTCTCCGTTCATTTCTTCTATTTTCGGCAAACATTGGATATAGTGCAACTGTTCCGTTTTGATGAAAAGAAATCCAATTATTTGGAAAAATAGAATCTGGTGTATCAGAGAGTTTAGTGTCATCAATAATAATAACATGCACTCCAATAGCTTGTAATTTTTCAACAAAAGTATTAAACTCATTCAAGGCTTTTTTTTGAATCTCAACAGAAGATAAATTTTGTAATTCTTTTTGATAAAAATTATTTACAGCAGTTTGTTCATTCATCCTAAAATTTACTGGACGAATCATTAGAATTGTATTGGTAATTTGTTGTCTTTTCATATTCATTTAATTAGAAAGCTAATCCCTAACCAAAGGTAAAGTACTACAACGTAACAGGCCTTCTTGTTTTGCAATTTCGGCATAAAAAATTTCTTCAACAACAAACCCTTTACTTCTCAACCATTGATTTAATCGAGTGAAATTTTGCTCTGATACGATTACTTTTTCAGAAATTGAAAATATATTCGAGTTCATATCATACATCTCATCTTTGGTAATTTCAAATATATTTTCTTCACCAAAATAGTTTACTAAAAACTGATATTCTTCTTCAATTAAAAATCCGTTTCTATGTAAAATAGCTTTATCTTTTCCTATAGGTTGAAAACAGCAATCTAAATGTAATGCATTTTCTTTAGCTAATGTATTTGATTTTCTTAATTCAAATGATTTAACAATTTTGTTAGGAAATAGTTTTTCTAAAAATGTTACAGCATATTTATTAGTACGTGCAGTGATGAAATTAGGGTAATCATCTCCAGAATAAATTCCTATAAAAAGATATTCATTCCAAGGCATTACATCACCTCCTTCAATATGTACTTTTTCTGGTGGAACTATCCTATTTTTAGGAAATATTTGCTGATAAACATCTTCAATTGCATCTAATTCACTTAATCTATCTGGCAAAATATTAGATCTAATAAATTTATTTTCAACTACAAATCCAATATCTCTTGCAAAAATTTGATTGACATTTTCAATAATTTTTGGACGGAATACTTTAACATTATACTTTTTCAAAACTTTTAAAAAAGCATCCATCTCCTCAACCATATCTTTTTCTATGGGGTAAGTCCCTGCTAATACATGCTCTATAGATTTTGGATCATAGCAGTCTTCAACCCTAGGTGTTAATCCATTATTTTTAGCAATACCAAGTACTACAACTTTGAGTTGCGATGTTTCGTTTTGTATATTTAATTTTAGCATTTGTAATAAAATAAAAAATCATTCTGAATAAAGAATGATTTTTTAAATTCAATCTATTTATTCAGAATGACAAATGTACTTATTCTTTTAAATCTGAGTTCGACCTAAGAATTAATTTTCAGAATCAAAAGAAGTGGTGAGACTTGAAGTATAAGATTTAAAGAATATCTAGATATTTTTTAAAAAAAATATACGAAAAAATTACTGCTTCTTTTGATTTCCAAAGGACTTGATCAATTCCCTCCTATTCTTGCCATATTTTTTTAAATTACCTGTTAATTATTCAATCCCAAACCTTCAGGATGACTTCGAATTGAATTAAAATTAACCTAAACTGAAAACAATTCCTAAATCGAACTCAGGTTTTAAATAAAAATTTATCTTTTTTCTACAGATACAAAAGGTCTTAAATTTTTACCTGTATAAATTTGTCTCGGACGACCAATTGGTTCTTTATTTAAACGCATTTCTCTCCATTGAGCAATCCATCCAGGCAAACGTCCTAACGCAAACATTACGGTAAACATTTCTGTTGGAATTCCCATTGCACGATATATAATTCCCGAATAAAAATCTACATTTGGATATAATTTTCTGGCAACAAAATAGTCGTCTTCCAGTGCTTCTTTTTCTAAGGCTCTTGCGATGTCTAAAATTGGATCTTCGACACCTAAATCTTCCAAAACTTCATTTGCAGCAACTTTAATTATTTTGGCTCTTGGATCAAAGTTCTTATAAACTCTGTGTCCGAATCCCATTAATCGGAAAGGATCGCTTTTGTCTTTTGCTTTTGCCATATATTTTTCGGTATCTCCGCCATCTTCTTGGATTCCTGCCAACATTTCGAGTACTGCTTGATTTGCGCCTCCGTGCAATGGTCCCCAAAGTGCTGAAATTCCTGATGAAATTGAAGCAAATAAACCTGCGTGTGAAGAGCCTACAATTCTTACGGTTGATGTAGAACAGTTTTGTTCATGATCGGCGTGAAGAATTAATAGCTTATCCAATGCATCTGTAATAATTGGATTATTTTGGTACTCTTCATTTGGTTTTTTGAACATCATTTTTAAAAGATTCTCAACATACCCAAGAGAACTATCACCATAGTCTAATGGTAATCCTTGTTTTTTACGCATTGTCCATGCTACTAGCACAGGAAATTTACCAAGAATTTTCACAATAGAATTGTACATTTTTTCTTCAGAATTAACATCTACTGAAGAGGAGTTAAATGCTGTTAATGCACTTGTCAATGAAGATAAAACACCCATTGGATGTGCTGTTTTAGGAAATGCATCTAAAATTTTTTTTATATCATCATCAACGATAGAATTCTTTTTTATATCATCATGAAATTTATTTAATTCTTCTTCATTAGGTAATTCACCAAAAATCAAAAGATATGCAACTTCTAAAAAATCTGCTTTTTCAGCAAGATTTTCAATAGAATATCCTCGATATCGCAATATTCCTTTCTCTCCATCTAAAAATGTAACTTCACTTATACAAGATCCTGTATTCTTATATCCTGGATCTATCGTAATTAGACCACCGCTAGCGCCTCTCAATTTTGAAATATTAATGGCGTGTTCATTTTCTGTTCCTTCAACTATAGGGAATTCATAAGTTTTTCCTCCAACTTCTATTTTTGCTATATCAGACATCTACTCTAGTATTTTAATATATTATAACTATTTTTTAGTTCACCAATTTACAAAATAACTAAGACTTAACTATCATATTTCTGTAACTTTAGATACAAAAAAAGCCATAATAAATCTGGCTTTAAATTTTATTGAAAATATTTTGCTCTATTATATTTTAAAAGCTTTTAATTGAGGAAAATAAGCAACTTCACCCAACTCTTCTTCAATACGAATCAATTGATTGTATTTAGCCATTCTATCACTTCTTGAGGCTGATCCTGTTTTGATTTGACCTGTATTTAATGCCACCGCTAAATCGGCAATTGTATTATCTTCCGTTTCTCCTGAACGATGACTCATTACTGATGTGAATCCTGCATTATGTGCCATATTCACAGCCGCAATAGTTTCTGTAAGCGTACCTATTTGATTTACCTTTATAAGAATAGAATTTGCTATCCCTTCTTTTATACCTCGCGATAATCTTTCTACATTTGTTACAAATAAATCATCACCAACCAATTGAACTTTATCTCCAATTTTTTCTGTCAAATATTTCCATCCATCCCAATCATTTTCATCCATTCCATCTTCAATAGAAATAATTGGATATTTTGTAGCTAATTCTGCTAAGTAATCTGCTTGTTCTTTACTCGTTCTAATTACACCGTTATCTCCTTCAAATTTTGTGTAATCATACTTTCCATCAACATAAAATTCTGCTGCAGCACAATCTAAAGCGATCATTACATCATCTCCTAATTTATATCCTGCATTTTTTACTGCAAGTTCAATGGTGTCAAGAGCATCTTCAGTACCATCTAGTGTTGGTGCAAAACCACCTTCATCACCTACAGCCGTACTTAAACCTCTATCATGCAACACTTTCTTTAGGTTATGAAAAATTTCAGTTCCCATTTTTAAGGCATGACTAAAGTTTTTAGCTTTAACTGGCATTACCATAAATTCTTGAAATGCGATTGGTGCATCAGAATGCGAACCTCCATTAATAATATTCATCATTGGTACTGGTAATGTATTAGCACTCACTCCACCAATGTAACGATAAAGCGGTACATTTAATTCATTTGCAGCAGCTTTTGCAACTGCCAATGAAACGCCTAAAATAGCATTTGCACCTAATTTTGCTTTATTTGAAGTACCGTCTAAATCAATCATCATTTGATCTATTAAGTTTTGTTCAAATACAGAAAATCCTAATAATCCTTCAGCAATAATTTCATTTACATTTTTTACAGCTTTTAAAACTCCTTTACCCATATAGTCATCTCCACCATCTCGCAACTCGGCTGCTTCATGTTCTCCAGTTGAAGCTCCTGATGGAACTGCGGCTCTACCTAAAACTCCATTTTCAGTAATCACATCAACTTCTACTGTTGGATTTCCTCGTGAATCAAAAATTTGTCTTGCGTGAATGTTTAAAATTATGCTCATTATCTCTTTATTTTATTGTATTAATTTGATTACAAAATTAATCAATTTAATATGTTTTTATTCTAATTAAATGATATTTATACGATACCATTTTCCATATTTATTTAAAAAATACATTACTTTTTTACAGATTCTATATTACTTATAAACTGGTCAAACAAATACTCAGCATCATGAGGTCCTGGGCTTGCTTCTGGATGGTGTTGTACAGAAAAACAATTTTTATTTTTCATTTTCATTCCTGCAAGTGAACCATCATTTAAATGTTCATGTGTAATTTCAAATGCATCATTATTTTCAACAGCTTTTCTATCTACAACAAAACCATGATTTTGTGAAGTTATTTCACCTTTTCCTGAAATTAAATTTTTAACAGGATGATTAATTCCTCTATGTCCATTGTGCATTTTATACGTTGGAATATCATTTGCTAAAGCAATTATTTGATGACCTAAACAAATGCCAAACAAAGGTAAATCTCTTTCTATTATTTCTTTTGCAATACTCTGCGCATCCTTTAAGGGGTTTGGGTCTCCAGGTCCATTGGAAAGAAAGTATCCATCAGGCTGAAACTCACTCATTTTCTCAAAAGTAGTATTGTATGGAAAGACCTTTACATAACAATCTCTTTTAGTTAAATTATTAATGATACTTTTTTTTATTCCAATATCTAAAGCTGATATCTTAAATTTTGCATCTTTATTACCCACAAAATATTCTTCTTTTGTAGATACTTTTGATGCTAGCTCCAAACCATCCATTTTGGGAACTTTATCTAGTTTTTTTTGTAAAACAGCTAAATCTGTTTCGGTTGAAATGATTGCATTCATTGCTCCTTTATCTCTAATATACCGAACTAAAGCTCTTGTATCAACATCAGAAATTGCTACAAAATTTTGTTTTTCAAAATATTCAAAAAGTGACCCATCTGCATTTTCTCTTGAGTATTCACTACTGAAATTTTTACAAATTAAACCTGAAATTTTAATACTATCAGATTCTTCCTCATTTTTATTTACACCATAATTACCTATATGTGCGTTGGTAGTAATTAAAAGTTGCCCATAATAGGAAGGGTCTGTAAAAATTTCTTGATAGCCAGTCATTCCTGTATTAAAACATATTTCACCAACTGCAGTTCCTTCAATCCCAATTGATTTTCCTTCAAAAACAGTTCCGTCTTTTAATAATAAAATAGCTTTCTTTTTACGTTGGTAGTTCATTTTTGAATTTATATTAAAAAAGGATAGGCTAAATAATAGCATATCCTTTAAAAGTTAAATTTTATTTAAAATCATTGTTAAGCATCATCCTTATTCTCAAGTTTTTCGTTTTTAGATTCTTCAACTTTAGTAGATTCTTCAACTGTTGCTTCAGTAGTTTTTTTACCGCCTCTTCTACGAGTTGATTTTTTCTTTTTCGTTCCTTTAGGATTGTATATTTCATTATAATCAACCAATTCAACCATTGCCATATCAGCATTATCTCCTTGACGGTTTCCTAATTTTATGATACGAACATAACCTCCAGGTCTGTCGCCTACTTTTACGGCAACATCTCTAAATAACTCAGAAACGGCATATTTGTTTCTTAGGTTACTAAATACTATTCTACGATTATGTGTAGTATCATTTTTTGATTTTGTAATTAAAGGCTCAACGTATTGACGTAAAGCTTTTGCTTTTGCTACAGTAGTGTTAATACGTTTGTGTTCTATTAATGAACAAGCCATATTAGCTAACATTGATTTTCTATGCGCTGTTTTTCTACTTAAGTGATTAAATTTCTTTCCGTGTCTCATCTTTATTTAGATAGTTAGACGTTAGACATTAGATATTAGATGTTCTCTTTTATCTTTAGCCTTTTATCTTGTTTCTATTTATTCTTTATCTAATTTGTATTTTGTTAAATCCATACCAAAGGTTAAACCTTTGTTATTTACCAATTCATCTAATTCGGTAAGTGATTTTTTACCAAAGTTTCTAAATTTCATCAAATCGGTTTTATTAAATGCTACTAAGTCTCCCAAAGTATCTACTTCTGCTGCTTTTAAACAATTTAAAGCTCTAACTGATAAATCCATATCAATTAAACGAGTTTTTAATAATTGGCGCATATGAAGTGATTCTTCATCATAAGTATCAGTTTTAGCTATTTCATCAGCTTCTAATGTAATACGCTCATCTGAGAATAACATAAAGTGGTGAATCAATATTTTTGCTGCTTCTGTTAATGCATCTTGAGGTGTAATTGAACCATCGGTAACGATATCAAAAACTAATTTTTCATAGTCAGTTTTTTGTTCAACACGAAAATTCTCAACTGCATATTTTACATTTTTTATTGGAGTATAAATAGAATCAGTAAAAATAGTTCCTAATGGTGCAGTAACTTTTTTATTTTCTTCAGCTAATACGAAACCTCTTCCTTTTTCAATAGTTACTTCCAAATCTAATTTTACAGAAGTTTCCATATTACAAATAACCAATTCAGGGTTTAAAACTTGAAATCCTGAAATGAAGTTTTGAAAATCTCCTGCTGTTAATTGTTCTTGTCCTTTGACAGACACGATAACAGTTTCATTATCTGTTTCTTCTATTTGCTGCTTAAAACGAACTTGTTTTAAGTTCAAAATAATTTCTGTTACATCTTCAACAACTCCTTTAATTGTTGAAAATTCATGTTCCACTCCTTCAACTCTTAATGAAGTTATTGCATATCCTTCTAATGAAGATAGCAAAACTCTTCTTAAAGCGTTTCCAACGGTTAAACCATAACCTGGTTCTAAAGGTTTGAATTCAAATCTACCTTCAAAATCAGTAGATTCAATCATTAATACTTTGTCTGGTTTTTGAAAATTTAATATTGCCATAAGTTTAATAAGATCTTTAAAGTTTATTTAGAGTACAACTCAACAATAAATTGTTCGTTAATATTTTCTGGTATTTGAATTCTTTCTGGAACAGAAACAAATCTACCTTCAAAGGTTTCAGAGTTCCATGTTAACCATTCATAAACATTTGATTTAGCTGCTAATGAATTTTCAATAACTACTAATGATTTTGATTTTTCTCTTACACCAATTATGTCATCAGCTTTTAATGAATATGAAGGAATATTTACTAATTCTCCATTTACAGTAATATGACGATGTGATACCAACTGACGTGCTCCACTTCTTGAAGGTGAAATACCTAAACGAAAAACAACATTATCTAATCTAGATTCACATAATTGTAATAACACTTCACCAGTAATTCCTTTAGTTCTTTGAGCTCTTTCAAAAAGGTTACGAACTTGACGTTCTAATATTCCATAAGAATATTTTGCTTTTTGCTTTTCTTTTAATTGAACAGCATATTCTGATTGCTTCCCTCTTCTTCTAGAGTTTCCGTGTTGTCCTGGAGGGTAATTTCTTTTTTCAAATGATTTATCATCACCGAAAATTGCTTCTCCAAACTTACGAGCAATTTTTGTTTTTGGTCCTGTATATCTTGCCATCTTTATTAATTTTTTAAGGGATTATGAATTAAGGCATTCCTTCGATAATCTTTATCCTTAGTTACT
>JAKITG010000087.1 GCA_021648195.1 Flavobacteriaceae bacterium
GAGCGCAAAGGCATGTCGGCAATTTTACATAATAGCAGTTATAACGACTATTTTTTTTCTTTCTAAAATAACTCATCTAAAAATTGTGCGACCTGTCCGCCTTTTCGGCGGGAGCGGACTTATAACTACTATTATGTTACTTTGCTTTGGGTAATTTTTGGTTAGAGCTGTGGCTACAACTTTTTATTAAAATCTCATTTTTGTAAAGTGTTGTAATTGGATTGGGAACCAAAAATTACAAGAGCGTTGGCGAGCGGAACAAAACAAAATACAAAGGTTTTTGAAGTATGATAAAGTTGGATTTTGTTTTGTGGGGATTTTTAAAGAGGTTTTTGTTTAGTTCCTCTAAAATTGATAATTTCAATAATACCTTTTCTTGGTTTTATTCTGTAAATAATGTAGTTGTTTTTATCTACTAACCCTTTGTGAACATTTTTATACTTTCCTGTTGCTGGACAGATTTTAGGGTATTTGCTAATTCGATTTAAAAGACTTTGTATTTTCTGTTCTAAATTAAGAATATCCTTTACTGTCCATTCTTCTTCTAAATATACTAAAACCTTACCTAAACCTTTATCAGCTTGCGGTGTCCAAACAATTTTTAATGCCATTTATTAAAACGTTTCATTACAGTTTGGTTAGCTACATAATTCTCTTTATCTGCTTGAGCTAAACCAATTTCAACTTCTTGCTGTTCTTCTTTAGACATTTCATTCCACCAATCTACTTGCTCTTCTTCAAAAACCTTTTTTAGCTTTGCTAATAGACTTTCTTTTTGTGTTTGCAATAAAAGGTGCATTAACTCTAATTTTGTGGTTTCTACGTTCATAATCTATATTATTATATTACAAAGATACTTCTTTATCTGCAAAATTTATACCTAACTAATAGGTTGTCGCAAATTGCGACAACCTATTTTAACTTAATGGATGAAAGTTTTGTATCACTTTCTGTAGGTTTTCAAGGTTATCTTGTTTGTAAGATTCTGTAGAACAAATATGTCTGTGTCCTGCCATTTCCTGAACTTCTCTAATATTATATTGTTTTAGCCAGTTCACGATTACACTTGCTCTAATACTGTTGTTATTTGTTACCTTTCGATTGTAGCTTTTCAGCTTATTAAAAATAGGGAACAACAAAACACTAAACTGTGAAGTGTTTAAAGGAAAAAGACGTTCATCATAGACGTTTATATGCTTTTGTATAATCGGTAAAACTTCTTCAATATATTCTTTTAATTGCATTATCTACCAAGTCGATGCTATGCCTTAAAATATTATGCTCTTTGGGTTTTTGTATACTTATGGTTACTCGTAAACTTTCTAATTTATTGGTCTTTAGTCCGCCTAAAATATGTATCTCTAAATATTCCGTGGTGTAGTTGTAGTTGTTTGGATTGGAAGTATTTAAAATATTTTTACTCATAATGTAGAGTTTTCTATTATTTGTATTGTTTACTCTGCAATATTAGATATTACTATTCAATAAAACAAGACTATACTATTTTAATTTGACTATATTTGCCTAAAATGTATAGTTTAATGCCATTTTAACACATAAGTAGATTATTCTATGACTTTAGGACAAAAGATTACCAAGATTAGAAAAGAGAAAAAATTATCTCAAATAGAGGTTGCCAAATTTGTTGGTGTTTCTCGTGATGCAATTTCTAAATATGAAAGAGACGATATAATTCCATCTGTAGTAAATGCCAAAAAGATTGCTAAAATGTTAGCGGTTTCTCTTGATTATTTGGTTTCGGAAGATGATAATTTAGAGGTTGTAGATGTAGACATGCTTAATCGTATGAAAGAAGTTCAGCGATTAAATACAGACGATAAAAATACTATTGTTAAAATTATTGATGCCTTTATTAGAGATACTAAAACTAAAAAAGCTTACGCATAAAAAAACCACAACTTAAAGCTGTGGTTTTTATTTTAGTTACAACATTCTTTCTTTCGTTTCTTTTTTGTTACTCTCAACATTTGACCGTTTGACGATTCATATTCAAAAGTATAATTTTTCCCCTCTAAAGGTTCATATATCTTGCGATACTTCTTTCTATCCGTGTTATATATATTTAGAATAAAAAAGTAGTTTTTCAACCATCCTTTTTTAAAATCTATTTCATAATCATAGTAATAAGTTTCATCATCACATACGTTTGAGTATTTGAGTTCCATTTCTATGTTACTGACTTTACTATCGATTAGTTTTTCATAATCTGATTCTTGCATCGATAAACTACCAGCGTGATATTTCACGGAAAAACTATCAATTACATTTCCATTATCATCTTTGGTTGTCATTTTAGGTGTGGTTGAGATAGACCAAATATTTTCATCTACCGTAATGATAAAATCAAAGTCTTTAGTGTTTTGAGCAACTATTGTATTTAAAGACGTTACTAACAAAAAGCTTAATATTATTGTGTTCTTCATTGTCGTTAGTTTTGAATAATTTTCTTTACAGCATTTTTCTTCAGACTAACCGGTTGTTGACCAGACTTTATATAACTATTCCATTAGAGCGACCAGGAACACTTACCTTACCGTCAGAACCTCTTGTAACACTACCTGCTTTAACAGTCCCTAAAGGTCAATCATTATTTTCTAATTCTTTGAAAATATCTAATATTTTTCTATCTCTAATTTCATCATTTATCTTTTTAATTTCTCCAACATATTTATAATCTACTTTCAAATACTTTGGTTTTCCTATAAAAGAATAATAATTTTTTTTAATTTTTCTGTAAGACACAGACCAGGTAATTGTATCTAAATCTACTTTTACCACATAACTGTTTAATAAAATTGTACAATTTTCTAATTTGGTTTTTCCAATAGTGTATTTATCATTGTTCAGATACTTTTCTATTTGGTAATTATTCTTCCGATAAATAACTCCTATTATTTCATTCTTCTCATATAATTCAAAAACCCCATTATTTAGTTCATTACAATCAATATTGGTGTCTTGTGGATAAATTAATAAATTATTTAAAACAAATAGTATTACTAATACCTTACCCATAATAAATGTTTTAACTCCCCAAAAATTAAAATAAAAGAAATAACAATAAAGACTAATATGCCTGTATATATTTTTATAAAATTATAATGCCTTATACTATCACCTTTTTTAATTTTCTTTGTCCTTTTTAAAGTAAAAATTAAATATATAATTGATAAGGTCAATAAAAAAACACCTATTATTAGATTTGTATAATTCATAAATCTATTCCTTATTTGGGTCTTGTACAGGACCTGTTGTAGAAGTATTAGGAGTTACAATTACTGGAGTGAATATTGACTCCCATACTTTAACTGTACCTTGAATAATTGATTCCGAAACTTTATTTTTACCAGCTTCAATAAACTCTTTTCCTGCTACTCTTCTTATTCCTTTAACCATTTGGTCACCTAACTCACCAAAAGCAGCAGATACGCCGAACTCAACACCAATACCAACTAAAGGTTTTCCGTCAGAATAATCAACTCCTGCATTTATTAAAGAACCTGCTGTACTAATACCTTCTGTTATCGGTAAAAATTCTACTTGACCTGTAGCAATTGATAATACAGAACCTGCATCTCCAATATTTTCAAGACCTTTACCAAGCACTTTTGAACCTCCTTTAATGGCTTCAATACCTCCTTCTCCCATATCTCCTATGGCTTGAACTGTATTCAATTGACCTTCTTGCTTTATTTGCTCTTGTTTTTGAGTATCTGTTGTTTTAGAAGTTTCCATCTGCCTATAAGCTTCTCCATAAGTTTCATTAGAAACCAAGTTTTCTACTCCTTGGAAAAATTGCTCAATTCCACCTCTCAACCGTTCAAGTTCCAAACCTTCAAGTTCAACACCTAAACCAAGTTTGTTTTCCTGAAAAGCATAAGTAGAATTGTAAGCATATTTAGATGCCAATGGATCTATTGCTACAAACCTTGCAATTGCTGGGTCATAATGTCTATACTTAAATTCAAGCATATTATAACCAAGTTCTTTTGAAATTTCTTGACCTTGATATGTTTTATAGTTATTTTCAGTACCGTTTATAACATTATTATAGCCTTTATGCTGTAATCCAAAAGGATATGTGTTTCGTTCCTGTAAGATTTCCGTACTTGGATTTATAGAACCATTCCCGTCAAGGTCACTATAAGTGAGGCGGACAGAACCGAGATGGTCAGTATAAGCGTATACGTAATTATAAGAACCACTTCCGTTTGGCTCTACATAGCCCTCTGGCTGGCTGAACTGCTTTAAAACATCATCTTCATAAACATAATTACCTGCGTAATCAGTAGTTATTGTGTTTCCATTGTCAGTCACTTTCTTTTTTAATTTTATACCACTTGCATCGTAAAAGTATTCAATTTTGTTAGAACTACCAAAATCTATAAGAGTTGGTAAGTTTAAATGGTTATAAACAATACTGGTAATCCCTTTATTCTTGTCTGATGTTAAGTTGCCATCTGGGTCGTATCCATAATCATCATTTGAGGTATTGCCATCTTTAAAACCTTTGTTGTTTCCTGTAACATCATCGGTTACTGATTTTAATCTATTACTCAATTGATAATATTTATAGGTTAAATGGTCTGTTTCTTCTTTAGTATCAAAAGTATCGTTTGGTGAAAAACGGTCTAATCGTTTGATGTTTCCATTCTTGTCGTAATTTATGGCTTTTATATCAAAAAATTGCTTTTCTGTGGTTAAATTATCTCCTGCTTTATATCTTGCTCTTTTAATTCGGTTCAAAGCATCGTATTGATAACCATAACCTCGTTTCTTATCATCATTAGCTGTTCGCCATATCGTTTCACTAATATTACCATTGTAAAGCTCTTTTGTTAACAGTCTAGAGGTTCCGCCAGCTGTGGTACTAATGGTATTGTAATTGAGTTTAAAGGCAAACAAATCATCCGTCAAAGCTTGTTCTGGGTCATTGATAGTTTTTAACCAGCCTCTGATGTTATAGGTGTAATCTACATCTTGTAAATGACTCTCTAAGCCTGTTTGTTTGTTACCAATACCTTTCTTTGTCAATTGACCCAATTCATCATAGGTATTTGTTGCTATTAACTCTAATGGTTGGTTATCTATCTTTTGTGTTTGTGCTAACAGCCTCCCCATATTGTCATAAGTAAACTTATCAACTATTTTTATTGTGTCTGTTCCTTTTATATGCTCTGCTGTTGTTTCTAATACTTTTGCTATAAAATCTAACTTTGTTTTTATAACATCTACCGTATTCAAATAATTGTTCTTTGAATAGCTATAAATAGGTCTTGCCTTTTTGTCGTAATAGCTTACCGTGTTTATCCATTGACTCGTACCTAATACACGTACTTGGCTTGAGGTGGCTAAACTTTTAGTATTGGTGGTTATTTCTTTAGTATAAACAGTATTTGGGTTTATACCGCCGTCAAGATTAAAATTATCATAATTATCATAATAATTTACTGTTAAAACTTTTAAATTGTCTGTAGGGAAAGACCTATGACTGTAAGATACGGTAGCATCGCCTATACTTGCTGGTGCGGTTTTGTCTTCATATAGGTTCACTGCTATATAGGTATCTGCTTGTGCTTGTAATTGGTTTCTGTTTTGACCGCTTGTGTATTTACCAGTATAGGTTACCCTACCTAAAGCATCGTATTTGGTAAAAAGCCATTTGCTTTGGTCTTTTAAATTTTTAGATTGAGTTAAAATAGGACGGTCTAATTTGTCGTACACTATTTTCTCCCAACCTTTGCCTGGTATTTTCTTTTTTATCAATCTGTTTCTTTGATCATATTGGTATTGATAACAAAGCTCATTTAATGCTCTTGTTCTAGTACTTTGATTATTCTTTATATCTGCTCTTGGGGGTATTACATAGGTTAAATTGCCATAATCATCATAGACATAATAGGTGTCATGTCTTCTCTTTTTGAAGCTGGTATTGGTGGTATTGGCATTATAGGTTCGTTTTAAAACAACCCTGCCTTGTTTGTCTTTAAACTCTTCTGTGGTATGGTTCTTGTCTTTTGCTCCTGATTGATTGACTGACCAGTTTTCGTCTTTAGTTATGGTTTTATAAAGTTGGTTTGCTGCATAATAATCGGTTGGCTTATCGTTAATTAATTTTGGCTTGTAGTTGTTATTTAATCGCTCTACACTAAACAAACGTACATTATCTTGACTTTCATCGTTTAGATCTAAGGTATTGCTTTGATAGTCAAACTTAATAGTATGCCCGTCTGAATAGCCTGTATTAGTATCTATAGTGCCTATACTCCAATCTGATCCTGGAGCTGCTTGTTCTAATACTCTATTGAGTGGTGAGGCTTCAAATGATTTTTTTGAATACGGATTTACTTCTCCTTGCAAATCTGCACTATAATGTGCTTGATAATATGTATCTATAGCATTACTTTGATTGTTTGTTCTAAAACTTCCTGCATCGGCTATGATTGAAGGTACATAAGGTAAAAAATTTTGTGCTTGTCTGCCAAAGTCGTCGTAGGCTATATGTGTAATAATATCATTCCCATTAGGGCTTTGACCGATAGCAATTTGTTGCTTGGGTCTGCCCAAACCATCAAAATAGGTAATACTTACAATAGGATCTATATCTGCTGTCGAACCTGTAGCTGACGGATCAATCTTTAACAAAATTTCTGTGCCATATACAGCATGAAAGCCTGAAGTTAAAACAATGGAGTCTTTTGCAAAATAATTACCTGAAGATAGTACTGTATTTATTTCTAAATAATTGGTTCCTTCAGCAATGGGATTGTCTCCACCTTTTGCAATATACTGTGTCGTTTTTATATAATTCTGATCTGTAGATTGACCATACATAAACACCGTTGAAATTAAAAGAATAAATAAAAGTTGATGCTTTTTCATAACAGGTTTCTATTTTTGGTTGAAAGAAGATAATATTGTTTCTATTTTTTCAAGTCTTAACGCTAAGGCTTCATTTACCACTTTTTGTTCTTGTAAAGATTTTTCTTGCTGAATGGCATATAAAGTCAACTCTTCTATTTTTTTTAGTAAGCTTAAATTCATAATTTTTAAATGAAGCCCTTCTTTTTCCATTTCTTTAGCGGAAGGAATTTCAGGTAGATGTTTATATTGTTTTATATACTGATCTATTTCATCTAAAGATTTGAGGTCATAATTTTTCTCAAAAACATAATCAGGTACTATGGCTCCGTTTAAACTAACTTTAATTTCTTGTGCATGAATTTTACCTTTTACGGTCAGCTTCTCATCAGGTGAAGTAGTGCCAATACCCAAATTTCCTTCAAAATAAGAATCTGCATCCGAGGCCGAATAGATAGCATAATTATCAGTAGTACCTTTATTGAAAGACTCATCAATATAAATTGCATAACTATCTGTTACTGTTCCTGTACCAGAATATTGAAGAGCTAAACCGTTTACTTTATCCATGGTACCATTGTTTGTAATTAAACTTGCTAAACCTCCTGCATAATTCATAGTCCCCGAATTAGAGATTTGTGCCCACGAGCCTACACCAACATTAATAGTAGCATTTATTTTATTTTCTACTATAGGCTGAACAGCAATGGCATAATCAACAGTTGCAGTACCATCATTTTTGGCTTCAACGGCTAATCCATATGTAGCTATACTAGTACCAGTTCCAGTATATGAACTTACAATTTTAACTGGAGTATTTATAGCATCACTAGTTCTTGTCTCTTCTACCCATAATCTGTGAGCAGCTGAAAAATTAGTACTAGTTCCATTTCCAATACCTACTCGCTCTCCATAATGGGCAATAATAGAATTATTGGGACTATCAACGAATTTTCCTGCTCCACCAGCTTTTACCCAAGCTGTTCCGTCATAATTCCACATGGCTTTCGAATCGGTATCATAAACCAATAATCCTATTGCGGGAATCGCAATTGCTGTTCTTTGAATCGTTGTCATTCTAGGGATTAAAATACCTTTGTCATTAGCTGTAAGATCCAAGACTGCAGAAATATCAGGTATGGTTGTGCCAATACCTACATTGCCATTTGTTGGAAATGTATTTTGACTAAATAAAGTTACACTTGATATAAGTAAAAATGAGCATAGCAATTTCTTAATTGTTTTCATAATCTAATTGGTTTAATATTTCTTTACTGATTAATTTTTATAATGATATTCGTTCTTACTAACTATATTACCCTCGGCATCTTTAACCTCTTTTAATCGATTAAAATCATCGTATTCGTAATAAATAGTATAACCTCGAGGGTCTGTGATACTTGTTACCCCTATTAATGGGTCGTAGGTATAGGTCGTGACCATGGCATCGGGTAAGGAAGCTCTTAAATTAGACAAAGCTGTTCTTAAAGAGCCCTCGTTTCCTAATGAACCGTGGGTTCTATCATTATCTAAATTTGATTTATCTTGTAGATTGGCTACTTGACTTAATACTTGTGAATAAGTAGCATTTTCTATTTTTGCTATAGGCTGACTTTTTTGGTAACCCCAGATGTAGGTTATATGCGTACCATCGAATTTGCTGACTTCTAAAGGGTTGCCTTTGTCATCATAATCATGGTAAACTATTCTGTTTTCTAAAGAGGCAGAGCCTTTTGAAGTTTGGATGAACTCTGGAAGCACTATGTCGTTACCCCAATCTCTATAATTTGTTCGTTGGATGCTTTTGGAAAGCTCATTTCCATTAGTATCTGAAACTGTAATTTCTGTTTGAATGGGTTCTGATATTCGATGCTGGGCTATTAAACTATCTATCGCCACAGAAGCATCAGTAGTAAGGTTTGTTAGGTTTACTTTGTCTTGTGGGTAATCTGTTTTTGTTTTGATTAGGTTACCTTTGCTATCAGTTGTTTCTGTATGAGTGAGTTGATAATGAGTTTCATAATTAAAATTGTTGGTTGTAGTATTAGTAAATTCAAACCCATTATTATATAAGGTGCTTTTTGTTGAAAACAACTTTTGAACACCTCCGTTTAAATTGTATACTTTATAATCATTTTCATCTGAGGAAGCTGGATTTTGTTCATTTAACTTAAAAACAATTAAAGGAATGTTAAATTGCAAATAATCATTATTATAATATAAAGGATTACTACTTTGATTCAACAAAGGGTCGGTAATTATAACATGTCCAAAATGATCTGCATATTTATATACGAACTCTTCTTGTTTAATCAAGTTATATGTAGTATTTTCTTTTTTATACTGCTTTATCTTTAGAGGCTTACCCCTAAGCCATTCATTATCTACTGGTAATGTGTATGGTGGCTTGTAAAAATCACCACCATCTTGCATTGACGTGAATGAATATTCTATCTTTCCGCCCTCTCCTTTTTCATTTTCTGAATCAATATACTCAGTTACATAGCTATAGCCTGCATGGTTACCCTGTGCATAAGTATAAGGACTACCTGGTTTTGCTCCGTATTGATCAGCAAAAATAACAGCTCCTTCAAT
>JAKITG010000088.1 GCA_021648195.1 Flavobacteriaceae bacterium
TTCTTTTTGCTTGTCTTTTCTATAGCTGCCATTTGATCTTCAAAAATAGATTTCGAATCATATAATAAACGACCTATTAATGTGCTTTTGCCATCATCTACACTTCCTGCTGTGGTGAATCTTAATAATTGGTTATTGTCTAACATTTTGTTACAAATTTATGCGAATTTAAAACGAATTTTTCGAATTAAAGTTTCATCATGTTTTTGAGTTAATTATTCTTTTATATGTTAATGAAGATTCTCCAAAATTAATCAACATTCCTAATTCCATTTTAGTTGCTGTTAAATAGTTTTTTACTTGAGCATAAAAAGCGACTGGAATTTGGCTAACTGATTTTATTTCTAATAAAATTTTATCATAACAAATAAAATCAGCTTTATAATATTTCTTTAATTGTTCTCCTTCATAAAATACATTTAATTTTACTTGGCTTTTAAAAGGTATATTAGATTTTGTAAATTCTTTCTTTAGAGCTTCGTCATAAATTGCTTCCAAAAAACCCGAACCTAATGCGCTATGAACCTTCATACAAGCACCAATAATTTTATAGATTTCTTCCTTAAATAAAATTTTAGATTTCGTCATTCGTATAATTCGAGTTAATTCGTGGCAATTCGCATCAAAAGTATCCTTGTCGTTTTCTGTCTTCCATTGCAGATTCTGATCGTTTATCGTCTGCTCTATTTCCACGTTCTGTTTCTCGCATAGCAGAAACTTCTTTAACAATTTTCTCTAATGTATCTGCATCACTTTCTACTCCACCTGTAATTGTAATATCTCCCAATGTTCTAAATCGGATTTTTTTGTTAATTATCTCTTCATTTTCTTGGATATTTAGATGCTCTGAAACTGGAATCCAACTACCATTTCTATATATTACATCTCTATTATGAGCAAAATATAATGATGGAATTTCAATATTTTCTCTTTTGATATAATTCCAAATATCCATTTCAGTCCAATTACTTATTGGAAAAACTCTAAAATTCTCACCTTGATTCATTTTTCCATTATATAAATTCCATAATTCTGGACGCTGGTTTTTAGGAGTCCATTGTCCGAAATCATCTCTATGAGAAAAAAATCTTTCTTTGGCTCTTGCCTTTTCTTCATCGCGTCTTCCTCCTCCAATTGCACAGTCAATTTGATTATCTTCTATGGCATCTAATAAAGTTGTAATTTGTAATGTATTTCTTGATGCATTTTTTCCTTTTTCTTCAACAACTCTTTTGTTATCAATTGCTTCTTGAACTGATCCAATAATAAGTTGAAGTTTTAAATTATTAACCAAATCATCTCTAAACTTGATTGTTTCAGGAAAATTATGACCTGTATCAATATGCATTAATGGAAATGGAATTTTTGAAGGATAAAATGCTTTTTTCGCCAAATGTGTTAGTACAATCGAATCTTTACCTCCTGAAAATAATATTACTGGATTTTGAAATTGTGCCCATACTTCTCGCATTACAAAAATTGCTTCCGATTCTAATTCGTCTAAATAGTTTAAAAAAAACTTAGCCATTATATAATTTATGTTTTATCTTTTTATATATTTTATCTACTGATTCTTCAATAGTGGCGTTATCTGTAATTACTTCAATATCTGGATTTTTAGGAGCTTCGTATGGAGCATTAATTCCTGTAAAATCTTTTATTTCACCTTTTCTAGCTTTTTTATATAAGCCTTTCACATCTCTACTTTCACACTCTTCTATTGATGTATTTACAAAAACTTCGACAAAATTAACATTTCCTACGACATATTCTATACTTTCCCTATCTTTTTTGTAGGGAGATACAAAAGCTGCTAAAACTATTACTCCAGAATCAATAAAAAGATTCGCTATTTCAGCTATTCTTCTTATGTTTTCAGTACGATCATTTGGTGAAAAAGTTAAATCATTATTGATTCCTTTTCTTATATTATCACCATCTAAAGTATATGTTTTTATACCTAATTTATGCAATTTTAATTCTAAAGCATTCGCTAAAGTTGACTTTCCAGACCCAGATAAGCCTGTGAACCAAATTAGAAATGAATTGTGTTTATTTAATTTATTTCTATTTAACTTTGTAACCGAATAATTATGCTTTATAATATTTTTCATTTTTTATCTCTTCTAGATTTAAGTCCAAAATTAAATTTATACCATGCACGCTCGTGAAAATAATACAGTAACATTTTAGTAATTACTTCTGCAAATCCTATTTTTAATCCTGTTAAAGGGTTTCCAGTTACAAACCATGCAATAACTACTGTATCTAAAGTACCTATTGATCTCCATGTAAAAGTTTTTATAATATGACGTTTTTTACTTTCTAAAATTCTCCCATCTTTTGTTAAATTAAATTTATACCATATTCTTTCATGAATATAGTACAAAATCATTTTAGTCACAACTTCTATCAGCCCAATTTTTAGACCTAATATTGGGTTACCTGTAATTAGCCAAGATAGAAGAATAGTATCAGTAGTTGCAACAATTCGCCAAGTAATAGTTTTTGCTATGTGCCGTTTATGTGATTTATCTTTCACTATTTAGAAATCAAAAACCAAGGGTTTAACAAATTTTCTTTATTATATAACAAAGTGTTTTCTGTTTCTTTTGAAATCACTTTCAAACCAACAGCTTCACATATTGCCTGCCCTGCTGCTGTGTCCCACTCCATTGTAGGAGCAAATCTTGGATAAATATCAGCCTTTCCTTCGGCAACTAAACAAAATTTAAGAGAGCTTCCTTTAGATACTATTATAACTTCATCAAAATCATGCTGCAATGAATCAACAAATTCTTGAGTTGCTTCATTCATATGTGATCGACTTCCAACAACAACAATTTTATTCTTATTAATTTTATTTGGTTGAATAGTATTGTTATTTAAACTTAGATTTTTAGTGTCTACATTATGATTTGACAATGTTATTTTTGATGCTTTTTTTAAAATTACATCTGCAAAATAAAGTTCTTTTGTTACGGGAACATAAATAACACCTAATATAGGTTTTCCGTTTTTTACTAAAGCAATGTTTACTGTAAACTCTCCATTTCGTTTTACAAATTCTTTAGTTCCGTCAAGCGGGTCAACAATCCAACATGTATTCCAATTTTTTCTTTCAGAAAAATCTAATTGTTTATTTTCTTCACTAATGATTGGATATTCTGTATTCATTAGGTATGAAATTATTATATCATTACATTTTTTATCAGCTAGTGTCAACGGTGAATCATCATCTTTATAGGCTATATCAAATTTTTTTTGATATATTTTCATGATTTCTGCTCCACCTTCCAAAGCTGCTTCAATGGCAATTTTTAGGTTTTTATTCATTATTGGGTTGATTTTGCTTTTTTAAATAATTCTAATTGAATTATTTAAAAAAGCAAAGGTAATTTTATATTTTTAGCTCTAAATATTTATCTACAAATGCTTTTATTCCTATTTCAATATCTGTTGATGGTTTAAAATCAATATAATCAAAAAGATTTTGCACATTTGCGTAAGTTGATTGCACATCACCGGGTTGCATTTCTTTATAAACTATTTTTCCTTTTTTATTCAATGCTTTTTCTATTGCATGAACATAATCCATTAAAGCTACTGGACTATTATTGCCAATATTGAATAATTGATATGGTGCTGAGCTTACATCTGGATTTGGATCTTTCGGGTTGAATTTTGGGTTATCAGGTTTTGGAGGAAGAGGAATCAATCTTTTTACACTTTCTACAATATCTAATACATAAGTAAAATCTCTACTCATTTTTCCATAATTATATACATCAAACTCTTTATCTTCTACTATTGCTTTGGTAAAAATATGCAATGCCATATCTGGTCTTCCCCAAGGACCATAAACTGTAAAGAATCGTAAACCTGTAGAAGGAATTTTAAATAAATATGAATAAGAATGTGCCATCATCTCATTCGCTTTTTTACTTGCTGCATACATTGCTAATGGATGATCTGTATGATGAGAAGTAGAAAAAGGAATGTTTTCGCTTAAACCATATACTGAACTTGAAGATGCATAAACCAAATGCTTTACAGGATATGCTCTACAAGCTTCTAAAACATTTAAAAATCCTGTAATATTGTTATCTACATAAGATTGTGGGTTTTCTAAAGAATACCTAACTCCTGCTTGAGCTGCTAAATTTACTACATAGTCAAATTGATGTTTTTTAAATAACTCAAGAAGATTCGATTTATCTGTTAAATCAATTTTATAGAATGTAATATCTCCTTCTGTTGCTTTATTATATTCAATTTCAGAAACATCGATTTGCATATCTTCTAATCGAGCTAATTTTAATTTTGGATTATAATAATCATTAATATTATCTAAACCTACTACACTATAACCTTCTTTTACTAAAAGTTTAGACAAATGATGCCCAATAAACCCTGCTGCTCCTGTTACTAATATTTTTCCACTCATGCTACAATGTAATATGATATTAAACTACTCTTTTTACTTTAAACAAAAAGAAAGGGCAAATATAAACATATTCTCCCTTTATTATTTTACTTTAATTGTAATTTTTACAGTCTACTATCTATTGATTCTTTAGGTAAAGTTGATTTTACATCAAACTTAACATGATTATCAACAACAAAATCATCTAAATTTATTTTTTTAAATTCTTTATGTGATACTGCTAAAATTACAGCTTCATATTTTTTGCTTATTTTTTTACTGTCAGTAATTAAATCTACATCATATTCATGTTTAACCGAAGATGTATCTGCCCATGGATCAAACACATCTACATTAACATGATAAGTTTTTAACTCTTTAATGATATCAATAACTCTTGAGTTTCTAATATCTGGACAATCTTCTTTAAAGGTAATACCCATAACCAAAATATTAGAATTATTAACATTAATCCCTTTTTTAATCATTAGTTTAATAACTTCTTTGGCTACATAAGGTCCCATGCTATCATTTAATCTTCTTCCTGCCAAAATAATTTCAGGGTTATAACCTAATTCTACAGCTTTTTGAGCTAAATAATATGGATCAACTCCAATACAATGACCTCCAACTAACCCTGGTTTAAAGGGTAAGAAATTCCATTTTGTACCCGCAGCTTCCAAAACTTCATTGGTATCAATATCCATCAATCTGAAAATTTTTGACAATTCATTTACAAAAGCAATATTAATATCTCGTTGTGAATTTTCTATCACTTTTGCAGCCTCAGCAACTTTAATTGACGGTGCTAAATATGTTCCAGCCACAATAATAGATTTGTAAATATTATCTATTTTTTTAGCTATTTCGGGAGTAGAACCCGATGTTACTTTTAATATTTTGGTAACGGTGTGCTCTTTATCTCCTGGATTAATTCTTTCTGGAGAATAACCTGCAAAGAAATCTTTATTAAATGTTAATCCTGAAATTTTTTCTAAAATAGGGATACATTCATCTTCTGTTGCACCAGGAAATACTGTTGATTCATAAACAACAATATCATTTTTACTTAAAATTTTTCCAACTGATTCACTCGCTTTATAAAGAGGCGTTAAATCTGGTTGATTACTTTTATCTATAGGCGTAGGTACCGTAACTATATAAAAATTAGCACCTGCTAATTCATTTAAATCACAAGTGAGCCATAAACCAGAAACAGACTCCTTTAAGGCTTTTAAAGAATCTACATTCACATTCTTTAAATCATCTGATGATGTTTCTAATGTAGAATCTTTATTATTTCTCAATTCATCTATCCTTGGCTCATTAATATCAAAACCTATAACTTGAAATTTTTTTCCAAACTCTACAGCTAATGGTAAGCCTACATATCCTAAGCCAATTATTGCAATTTTAACATCTTTCATGGTAGGTAATACTTTTTAATTAAAAATTGTTTTTATTATACATTCTATATCATATAACAACGTCCAGTTTTCAATATATTGTTTATTAATCTTTACTTTTTCTATCCAAATAACTTCATCATTATATTTCTTTTGATTTGATTGATTAATCAAAAGTTTTTCTTCATTTTTAAACTTCAATGTAGCAGGACCTGTAATACCTGGTTTAACAGATAATATTATTTTATCTTTGCCAACTAATTTATCTGCATAACCAATTACATCTGGCCGTGGACCAACAAGGCTCATATTACCTATCAATACATTAAATAATTGGGGTAATTCATCCAAATTAAATTCACGTAAAAAGTGTCCAAAAGAAGTAATTCTATCTCTGTTCAAAGTAGCTATTGATTCTCCCAATTCTTTCCCTTTCATTGTTCTGATTTTATACATGGTAAACAATTGGGCATCTATCCCTACACGTTGCTGAGTAAATAACCCTAACTTTTTTGTAGATACTGTAGCAAATATGACTAAAATTAAAATAGGAACGAATAAAAATATAAGTCCAATAAATGAAAAAAATATATCAAACATTCTTTTAAGAAATTGTTGTTTCCTATTTAGACCTCTTGATTTTTTCAAAAAAATATTTTTTTTATTTAAATCGTTTTAAAATACGGCTTACAAATGATTTATTTTCATTGGTATGATAACCATTGCTGTATTTTCCATAGCCGTAACCATAACCGTAACCATAGCCATAGCCACCTCCATATTTATTCGTAACTACAAAATCATTCAATATATAACTAATATTTTTAACTTCTCCATTAATATATTTATCATCTATCATTCTTGGCATTCCTCTTTGCGTATAATTTTGACGAATGATATATAAAATCGCATCCGAATATTTAAACAACTCTAATGCATCTGCTACCAAACCAACTGGTGGTGTGTCAATAATTATATATTCATATTGTTCTTGAAGCTTAATAAATAGATCTTTTGCTAAATCACTAATTAATAATTCTGATGGGTTTGGAGGAACTGGTCCTGATGTTATAATATTCAAATTGTTTATCTCGGTAGGTTTTGTAACTTCAGCTAAAGTTTTTTCACCTATCAAATAATTCACTATTCCAAATTTATTATCTGTATTAAAATCTGTATGCATTTTTGGTTTACGTAAATCCAGCCCTACTAAAATGGTTTTTTTACCACTCAATGCAAAGATAGTTGCCATATTTTCAGCACAAAGTGTTTTTCCTTCTCCACTAACCGAAGAAGTTACAACTATAATTTTAGATTTTTTATTTACATTAAATAAAAATTGAATATTAGAACGTAAGGCTCTAAATGATTCGGCAATGGTTGAATTAGGTTTTTTATTAACTACTAACCTACTATCATCGTAAGGGTTTTTTCCAATGACTCCTAAAACAGGAATTTTATATTCTTTTTCAATTTCTTCAACGGTATGAATTTTGTTATTTAATGTTTCTTTGGTTAAAATATATAACATTGGCAACATAATACCGGTCATTAAAGCCACAAGGTAATTAAATAACCCTTTGGGTTTTATTGGTGCTTGACCAACATCTTTAGCTTTATCTAATATTTTTATATCAGAAACATTCGCAGCAATAGCTGTACCTGCTTCATAACTTTTTTGTGTTAAGTAGTTATAATTAGACTCTGTTAAATTATACTTTCTTTGAAAAGAAAGTAATTTTTGTTCTTTAGGAGAAAGCTTATTTAACTTATAATTGCTTTTAGACAATCTTTTTTTAATACTATTTAAGCTATTTTTTGTTATTGATTTTAGTGACCCTAATTGTTCTAACAATATTTGGCGTTCTGTTTTTATTCCTTCACTTATCTTAACTAATGGCGGAAAAGATGATTTAACTGTTCTTTCTAATTCTTCTTTTTTCTTTGATAAAAGAATTAGATTATTTAAACTTAATGCTATATTTGGGTCTTCAATATTTACTAAAGCTGGAGCTGGAATATCATCACTATATATACTATTATTTCTTAAATAGCTTTCAAGATTATTTAAATACTCAACTTTATTTTGAAATGTTTGTGATTCATTATCTAATACAGAAACTTCACTTAATAAGGCATTTCCTTCCGCAGATAAATCATAAATATTATTTGTTTGTTTGTATGTTCCTAGATCTGTTTCAATATTTCTTAAGCTACTAGCTTCAACTTTAAATAAAGTATCAATATAGCTTTTGGTTTTTATTGCATAACTAATTTTTTGCTTTCTTTGATCTCTATCTAAAACTTTAACTGTAGTATTAATAAAATCTTCTATTTTCTTTTTATTGGTTCCTTCAAAGCTTAATTCAATAATTGAAGTTCCTTTTTTTAATGATGATACATCTATTTTTTGATATTCTTTAACAGTATTATCAAAATTATTAAAGCGTACATAGTATGTTTTTTCTGCCAAATCAAAAAGTGCATTCTCAATTGCTATCCTAAAACTAAAAAAAGGGGTTTCAATTAATGAATTTACAGAAAATATTTTTGAATATTGTAATTCATTAGGTGTAAACGATTTTGTATCATCTAAACTATAATTGATTAAGGTGTTTTTTTTGTCATCAAACTCAATCGAAATTTCAACCTCTTCATTATTAATAAATTTGAGTTTTATATTATTTCCTTGTAATTGATATTTTAAAGTGTCTAAATCGATATTAAATGGTGTATTTCCATAAATATTTTCTTTACGATACTTTCCATCTATTAAATAATCAATATAGTATTTTAATTCATTAACTACCTTTTCATTATGTGATCTTGATTGTAAAATAGCAATAATTGTTTCAACTTGATCACTAGGTCCTCCCCAATTAAATGCAATATTTGTACTTGATGAAAATAATGGATTTTGCTCATCACTAACAGTTATTAAACTTTCTAAATTGTAAACTTTTTGAGTTCTTACATTTAGAATTTTAGCAATAATCAAAGCAAAAATAATAAAACTTAAAAAAAGTTTCCAATAACTACCAATCTTAAAAAGATATTCTTTTATATCAAATGATTGTATATCTAAGTCAAATTTATTTACTTGTTTCATTTATTTTTTAAAAAGCTCTAGCTAGTAAAACTGTTGTAGTGACTAGAGATAAAATTGAAATTATAGTGGTAACAGTTTGCATACCTGTTGTTCCTGTTCCCCAAGATTTTTGTTTTAATGGTTCAACATAAATAATGTCATTGGATTGTATAAAAAAGTTATCACTATCAAAAGTTGCTAAATCAAGCATATTAATTTTATATCTTTTTGTTCCATCAATATTCTTGCGAAAAATAGAAATATTTTTTCGATTACCAGTTATAGTAATATCTCCTGCACTAGCTATCGCTTCTATTAAATTTACTTGATTTTGAAATAAAACCATTGTTCCAGTATTTTCAACTTCCCCAATAAGCGTAAATCTAATTCCAGCCAATCTTACAGTAACGAATACATCTTCTGGGTTCTTAAAATAACCTTCAAATTCCTTTTCTATTTTTTTACGTACTTCTCTAGTTGTATAGCCTAAAA
>JAKITG010000089.1 GCA_021648195.1 Flavobacteriaceae bacterium
CTTCATTTACACCCAGTATTTCAGAAAGCCGTCCTGCCGCAGCGTGGGTTTGAAATTCCATTTGCCAAAGCCGATCTTTGGCGGTGATATAGCCTTGTGCAAAATATAAGTCGTGGTTGTTTTTTGCGAAAATATGAGGAAACATACTTTTATCATAGGTAACAGAAACTTGGTCGGTTAGCCCCTCAATATCCAAATGAGTATCAAATTCAGTATCAATTGGTTCGCTATTTTGCCAAAAACCAACGGTTGGCGATAAAAAAATGCCCAAGGGCGGTGCAGAACCTAACTTTATGCTAAGCGTATAGCCTAGTGCAAGCGTAATAAGTAGGCTAAGGATAAATTTAAAAATTTTCATATCGATTGAATTAAAACCCTAATATATGAATAAACGAATAAACAAATAACTCAGATATGTTTATTCGTTGAACTGTTTATTTGTTTATTGATAACGTGAACAATCAACCAAATAAGAAAATCAACCAAAATATAATAACTTTATTTGCACCAATGAGCAATTCAAGTAATCTTAAACAAAAAAAATGGCTAGTATTCTACACCAAAAGTAGAGCCGAAAAAAAAACGTTAGACTACCTGCTAAAATTTGGGTTTGATGCTTGGTTGCCTACCCATAAAGTACTGAGACAATGGAGCGATCGGAAGAAGAAGCTGGAAGTGCCTTTGTTTAACTCTTACATTTTTGTAAATGATATTGAAGCCAACATACCAGAAGTTTTAAAAGTGCCAGGCATATCTTGGAATATTCGCCATAATGGTAAACCGGCTGTTTTACAGGCTAAAGAACAAGAAGCAATTAAACGGTTTATTGAAACAGGCCTCACCCTAGAAACGCAGGCTATACAAAAATTAGAACAAGGTCAACAAGTGCAAGTAATAGATGGTCCTTTAAAAGGGCAGATGGGCGAAGTGGAAGCCACTTACAATGAAGACAAATTATATGTGACCATCGAAAGCCTCGGCCAGCAAGTAATGCTATCCATCGACAAAGGATTGTTAAAGCCTTTGTAATTAGTTAGTTGGTATTTTTGCATAAATAGAGGGTTACCTATCCTTTAACTAATTACATCTAATTTGGTGAAATTGATTTGATTAAGGGTAAAATCAACCTATTTTTGGTTTCATACCATTTTAATTTTGAGATGAATATGGTATTACGCCTACTCTGCATTTTGTGACTGAGGAGGCGGAGCTGTGCATTTAATTTATGGATTTTATTCATCTTAAAAAAATAGTATAAGAAATCGCATTAATGAAAATTCTAATTACAGGGACAGCAGGTTTTATTGGATACCACTTGGCTAAGAAACTACTTGACGCAGGTTATGAAGTAGTTGGGTTAGATAATATCAATGATTATTATGATATAAACTTAAAGTATGCACGATTGGATAATTTAGGGGTAAAAAAGAATGAAATTAAATCTAATACCTTAGTTCAGAGTTCCAAATATCCACTTCATAAGTTTATAAAAATTGATCTTGCAGACAAGCTCTTTATTGATGCGCTCTTTAAAAAAGAAAAGTTTGATTTTGTGGTAAACCTTGCAGCACAAGCTGGTGTACGCTATAGCATAGAAAATCCTGATGTGTACATGAAATCAAATATCACGGGGTTTTATAATTTATTGGAAGCCTGTAGACATAATCCTGTAAAACATTTTGTATTTGCTTCTAGTTCAAGTGTTTATGGAGATAGTAGCCAAATTCCTTTTTCAGAAGATGCCGTTGTTGATTCACCTATTTCGTTATATGCAGCAACGAAAAAAAGTGGAGAACTTATGGCCTACACGTACAGTTCATTATATAATATTCCTTTAACAGGCCTGCGTTTTTTTACAGTATATGGGCCTTGGGGACGACCAGACATGGCTTTGTCATTATTTACTGAAAACATAGTTGACGGAAAGGCTATAAAAGTGTTTAATAATGGAAAACTTTCTCGAGATTTTACTTATGTTGATGACATTATAAATGGCATTCAGTTGGTACTCCATAAAATACCAGATAGCGCAAGTGGAATAGTACCTTATCGCATATTAAACATTGGCAACGGTAAATCTGTTCAATTAATGGATTTTATTACCGCCATCGAAGAAGCTCTAGGTAAAAAAGCTATCCTTGATTTCCAACCTATGCAAGCTGGTGATGTTCACAAAACTTGGGCAGATAGTAATAAGTTAGTTGAGTTAACTGGTTATAAGCCTAAGTATTCGTTAAAAAATGGAGTGCTTGCCTTTGTTAAATGGTTTCTTGAATTTCACAATTGATGAAAAGGTTTTTAAATTAGTAATTAACCACTTTGTATTTGTAAATAAATAAAGGCTACAAAATAGCCGAAATTATTTTATGTGTTAATAAGGCCTGCCTGCCACCAGCTTTGCCAGCTAGGCTGGCAAAAAACACACAGTAATAGCAACGCTATTGCGAGTATATTAACGAGCAAAAGAACAAGACTAAATTAAGCGTTTATTTATTTGAAAATACTTTGAATGAAAACAGTTATCGTTCGAACTTGTTGATACTTATTGCTTTTACTTTGCATCTATGAAAAAACTCTCGATTTATATATTTTTAGCTATCCTTTTAGTTAATAGCTGTGTAGTAAATAAAAAATACCAGTATCTTCAAAACGATGACGTAAATGTTAAGTCAGATGTTTTTCCTAAAGATTCGGTGTTACGTGTTTATAATTTAGATAATTTTGAATATCGTCTTCAGCCAGAAGATATTATTTCAGTACAGTTCTTTAGCTTGTCTCCAGAAGAATTTAATTTTTTTGTATTAAAACAGAATCAAACATCAGGAGGCAATAAATTCCAAAATCCAACCTCAACATTAATTAATGGGTACTTAATTGATGAAGAAGGTGCAGTCGAATTTCCAGTAGTAGGTACAATTATTATAAAGGGCTTAACAGTTTATGAAGCCCAAAATCATATTCAGGGTATAGCTAAAAAATACTTAGAAAGCCCCATTGTGGAGGTAAGGTTATTAAATTTCAGGTTTACCCTTTTAGGGGAAGTAAACCGTGAAGGGGTTTATAATAATTTAAATAATAGGATTAATGTGTTGGATGCCATTGGTTTATCAGGTGGTTTTACTGATTATGCAGATAAATCGAATGTTAAAATAATTAGACAAAATGGGAATAAGGCAGAAGTGTATTATTTAAACTTGCTTGATGAAAATTTTTTAGACTCCCCCAAATTTTACGTGAATCAGTTAGATGTAATTGTGGTTCCTCCTTTAAAACAACGACCCTACCAAATTTATTTTGGCAAAAACTTAGCCTTGGCAATTAGCTCTGTCTCCTTATTATTACTAGTTCTTAACTTATATGTTAGATAATAATTCCCAGCCTTTTTTGAGCGATAAAAATCAATTAAAACGGTTCAATCCTAATTTTGACTTTAAGAGAGTTCTTTACAGAGCTATAAAATACTGGTATCTTTCAGGAGGGATTTTTCTATTCGCTATTTTATTAGCTTTTCTTGCTAATAGATATGCGGAAAAAATTTATCCAGTCACTATGTCTATTATAATTAAAGAAAGCGAAGAAAATACGCAAAGTGCAGAGCTATTATATACAAATTCGCTTATAAATCCTTATCGAAATTTTTATAATGAAATATATCTTTTAAAATCAATACCGCTTATTCAAGAAGTTGTTGAAGACTTAGGTTTTTCTACTTCTGTTTATAAAGAAGGGAATGTGCTTACTTTAGAAAAGTATAATCGTCTTCCATATACACTAAATTGGGTATCTTCTCCTAAAGATATTACCAACACGATAAGCTTTAGAATAGAAGTTGAAACTGATACAACTTTTTTTATTTCATCAAAAAATAATGCACAGCCAAGAATCAGAGGGTTTTTAGGGGATACCTTGACTATAAGTGGATCAAGCTTTTACTTCACAAAGAAATTTTCCGTGGATGTTGTACCTGAAGAAGAATTTATTTTAAGATTAGAAAACTCATTAATTACGGCTCAGCGTTATATAAAAGAATTAAATGTTAATTGGGCACAAGAAGGATCATCAGTTATAGACCTTTCTCTTTATGGAATAATTCCTAATAAAAACATCGATTTTTTATCTCAAATGGTAAAGGTGTATACTGAAAATGATTTGGCTAGAAAGGTGGAAACATCTGAGCGAACAATCGAGTTTATTGAACTGCAAATGAAAGAAATTTCAGACTCATTAAAATTTGTTGAATTACAATTAGAAGCCTTTAAAGATAAAAATGTAATAACCGATTTAGGTGCTGAAGCTCAGCGTTTATTTCTAAAAGTGGAAAATCTGGAAGAAAAAAAAGGACAACTTAAAGTAGAAGAAAGCTACTTACAATACCTTAATGATTACATTGAAAACGACAAGAATTTTGATAAAGTGATTTTACCAAGCACATTAGGCATATCAGACCCCATTCTTAGTGCATTGATTACACGGATGGTTGATGCACAACTAAGCTTAAATGCATCAATTCCTCAAAATGAAAACCCTGTTTTTTTAAGAGGACAAAACGCAATATTAGAAATAAGGTCTAGTATTAAAGAAAGTGTTAAATCAAAGAAAGCTACAATTAAAATAAGCAATAATCAGATTGATGAAGATATCAAAAACATAGAGTTGCAACTTCGTAAATTGCCTAAAGCGGAACGGCAATTGGTTTCAATTGAACGGCAATACAAGTTCTCTGAAAATTTGTATAATTTTTTGTCTCAAAAAAGGACAGAAGCTTCTATATCAAAAGCCTCTGCAGTATCAGACATTCAGGTAATCAACCCTGCACTTAAGACTAGTAGTTTTATTTATCCTAATAAACAATTTAACTACATATTGGCTATTGTTTTTGGTATAATTATACCCTTTGTCCTGTATGTTAGCTTAGAGTATTTCAATAATAAAATTCAATCGAAAGAAGACATTGAACATTTAACCAATATTCCATTTTCAGGAAGTATTGGACATAGTAATCATTCAAGTAATTTTGTTGTAAATGAAAATCCTAAATCTGCCATGGCCGAATCCTTTAGGGCTTTGCGCGCCAATCTTAACTTTTTTAATAAAGAAACTAAACATGGAATTGGAAATACCTTTTTAATTACTTCTAGTGTTTCAGGAGAAGGTAAGACTTTTACGACCATAAACTTGGGGGCTATATTTGCATTGAGTGGCAAAAAAACATTATTGATAGGTGCCGATTTAAGAAAACCAAGATTACACAAAGAGTTTAATATTGAAAACAACACTGGGCTTTCAAATTATTTAATAGGCAATATGCAAGTTTCTGATATTATTAAAGAAACACAGTTTGATCAATTGTTTGTAATGTGCTCTGGACCCATACCCCCAAACCCAGCTGAATTACTACTTAAAAAAAATATGGCTGAATTACTTGAAAAGGTAAAAAAGATTTTTGATGTTGTAATAATAGATACTTCACCTCTTGGTTTGGTTACAGATGCACTTACTCTTTCAGGGTTAGTAGATCATTCTATTTATATTATAAGGCAAGGTCACACACCTGCTCGCACCATTGGGGTGCTAGACGAACTTTTAGAGCAACAGAAAATAGAAGAGTTAAGCATTGTATTAAATGATGTTGTTACTACTGCCTCTGGTTACGGCTACAGTTATGGCTACGGTTATGGGAATGGTAAGAAGAGTGGGAATGGCTATTATGAATAGTTTTAAAAACACCTTGTATTTATTTTGGTGAGATTATTTCTTAAAATTCAGGCTATTTGAAAGAATCTAAAAATAGTTTAAATGGGTTTATTACATTACTAAGTAGTTCCGTTGGTCAGTCTATATCAAGGATTGGGTTTATTGCGATTTTGGCGCGTTTAATTTCTCCTGTTGATTTTGGGCTAATGGCTACTGCATTAATTGTAGTAGGTTTTGCTCAGTTATTTGTCCAATTAGGTTTTGGACAAGCGTTAATTCAGCAGACCAGCATTACTCAGAGTGATGTGAGTACAGCTTTTTTTGTATCAATTACATTGGGTATAATAATCGCACTTATACTCATATTAATTAGCCCTTTTATTGGTGTATTTTTTAATCAAGAGAATTTAGCATCAATCGTTGTTTGGCTTTCATTTCTATTCCCACTTAAAAGTTTCAACCAAATTCAGTTCAGCTTAATACAGAAAAAAAAAAACTTTAGTGCATTAGCAGGGAAAGAGCTCATTGCATTTATTTTTGGATATGGAGCTGTAGGAACTTTATTTGCTTATTTTGAATACGGAGTATTTGCATTAGTTTATGGAGAGGTAGCTAGAGTAATAATCTACACAATATTACTTTTATCTCAATATCATGAGTTTGAAATTATTTTTTCGTTTTCCAAAAATAGTTATCAGAAACTCATAGAGTTTGGGAAAAAGATGACAATAGTAAGATTAATAAATTATTTTGCTTTGAAAGGAGACTATTTTGTAATTGGAAAAACTTTGAGTGTTGGCGAACTAGGATTTTATAGCAGAGCATTTGGGTTGATGAATTTCCCTCATAGCATGATTGGAAATGTAATAAACACCATTTTATTTGTCGAGTTTTCAGAAATCAAGAATGATAAAAAGAGATTGACAAAAGTAATATCAACATCATTAACATTTTTATTTTTTATAGCAGCGCCAATATCAATCTTTGCCTTTATGATGGCTCCTCAAATTGTGAATGTTTTATTAGGTGACCAATGGAACGAGGTTGTGACTCCCTTTAGGATTTTATCACTGGCAATTATATTCAAAATAGGGTATAAAATAACAGGCACCCTAATTAAAGGACTAGCTAGGTTAAAGAGTTATTTAATAGTTCAAATTGTATATTTTGTTAGTGTTTTTATTGGTGCTTATATTGGGTCTTATTACGGAATACAAGGGGTTGCTATTGGATCTACAATAGCTCTTATTATTATGTTTGTTATCTTATTAAAATTGGTGATAGAGTACACATTTTATAGATGGCTAGATTTCTTAAAACTTTCAATTAATTCTTTTTTATTTACCGTTTTAGTTGTTTTAGCCCCTGCAATTTTATATATGTTATCTAATCAGCTTAAAATTTCTAATCTATTCGAGTTAACGATTGTAGGATTGTCACTGATTGTAAGCTTTGTCATATTAATTCTGAATAGAACTTTAAGTTTTAAATTAGGATATGAGCCAATAAGGTCTATTTTTAAAGAGGTTTTATTAAAAAAGCTGGTGAAGCTGAAACGATAAATTGTATTACAAAAGATATTAAATTGGCGCAGGGGTTAATCAGAAATTGTTGTAGAAAAAACCTGTAATCTCCTCGAGAGAATCTTTTATTGAGTTTCCACTTGAAGAAAAAAAATTAAATTTATATGATAATATGGCATCCATATCAAAAGTTATGGAATATTGATTTTTTGAAATTTATTAATAAAGCAATACCCAATAAGTATATTGTGGGTAAAACAAGGAAAGGAATTATTTTATTAGATACCCTTTTGCTTTTGTTAAGGAGTTTGAAGAGAGATTTTAAAAGAAATAAAAAATATGGAAATTTATTTAATATAAAAGACGTACCTATTAACTATTTTGATATAGGAACCCATAAAAAAGGATCAGAAATTGAATTTATTATTAAAAATTTATTTGATATTTATAACTTTAATTACCATGTATATGCTTTCGAGGCTTCTCCTACAATGGCCTATGAAGCAAAAGAGGCTTTAAAATCTTTTAAAGAAGTAAGAGTAACAAACCTTGCACTTTGCGAAGATGTTCCTGAATCTGGTGTTATTAAGCTCTATAAATCAGCAGGAGGATTGGGTAATTCTTTTTATAAGAATGATTCAAATGAATATGAAGAGTCTCCAGCAGATAGCTTATCTAATTTTATAAGGAATAATAAAATCAACCTGTCATCATCAATTAATATTTTAAGGATGAACATTGAAGGCGCAGAACTAGGCGTATTAAAAGACCTCTATAAAAATGATTTACTAAAGTATTTCAATGGCTACTATGGTATGTGGGACGACTTAGAGAAGATAGATAATCATGAGCAAAAATATGCGAAGGCATTTCTAAAAAAAATTAATATTGACCCTTTTACATTTAATGGCCGAGATTTGAAATTTAATGTTCGAAAGAAAGTGATTTTAAGAGATATAAAATCAGCTATAAGAGTAGGAGTAGTTTGCCACAATAAATGAGAAAATTCCTAAAAGATGCTAGAACGTTCTATAAACAAAGCGTTTTTGGAAATTCATTATGTTACCATTCTGTGTCTAATTTAAATGCTGGATTCGACCGAATTCATTCTGTTTCGTCTAACGTATTTAAAAGGCAGTTACAAATTTTGAATATTACTAATCGAGTGAGTTCATTGGTTAATAGTATGTTGTTTAAACAAAAATCTCAGGTATCTATTACCTTTGATGATGCTTACTTAGACCTGCTCGACCATGCCATACCTTACCTCTTGAATAAGCAAATACCTGCTGTTATTTTTATAAATTCTTCAACGCTAAAAGGCAAGACCCTTTGGCGGGACAACTTAAGACTCATATTTAAAAGTGGTTTAATAGATGATTATATATCAGAACAGCCTATTGAATATGGGTTCAACTATGAGAATGTATATTCTAAAACTAAGCAACCACAATACAACTCTGAACTCATTGCAAACTCTTTATCAGATTTTGTTAACAAAAAAGGGATTGGGTATAAAGAGCGCCTATATTTAAATAAAGATGAGCTGAAGCAAATTAGTTCAAGTGGATTAATTGAGCTTGGTAACCATTCGCGCAATCATTATTTACTTTCTTCAATTTCAGAGGAACAACAGCGTAAAGAAATATTAGGAGGGAAAGAAGATTTGATGAAAGAAGGTCTTTTGCTATGCAATATTTTTTCCGTTCCTTTTGGTGGGTATAATTCAATTAATAAAACTTCATTAAAACTGATAGCACAAGGAGGATATACTGACTTACTACTTACAAATGGAGGAGAAAAATTTACTAACCATAAAATGGCAGCGAGAACAAATTTGAAAGTAATTAACAGATATCTACCCAAAAATAGATTATAAGTGCTTGGTCTTAAAAGGTTTTTTTCTAATAATAGCAAAAGGGTTAATATTTTTGATGGTATTGGAAATGATATAAATAATAATAGAGTGTTTTTTTGTACTGGAATGGGACGAAGCGGCACTCATTTTTTGGCGGAGCTATTGGGCAAAAGTAAGTCAGTAAACGCATTTCATTTAGATGAAATTGGAGACCCTGTTGGAGATAGCTTTTACCAATATGCTAAATGGCATAATCTCAAAATTGATGTGCAGCCCCTGTTCAATTCAAGGCATTTTCTTTCAAATAAATGCAATA
>JAKITG010000090.1 GCA_021648195.1 Flavobacteriaceae bacterium
AAGCGGGGTTACGAGTTGCTATTTGCGATCAGCTGGAAGACCCAAAAATGACTAAAACTATTGTAAAAAGAGGAGTTACCGAATTGGTAACGCCTGGTGTTGCTTTAAATGACGAAGTTTTACAAGCAAAAAAAAATAACTTTTTAGCAGCTATTCATTTTGGAAAAAAACAAATCGGAATTTCATTTTTAGATGTTTCTACAGGTGAATTTTTAACGGCTCAAGGCAATGCCGAATATATAGATAAATTACTCCAAAATTTTAATCCCAGTGAAATTCTAATCCAAAAACAGAACAAAATTAAGTTTAGAGACACTTTTGGTGAACAGTTTTATACTTTTTATTTAGATGACTGGATTTTTCAAAATGATTTTGCCAATGAAATATTAAACAACCATTTTAAAATACAATCATTAAAAGGCTTTGGAATTGATGATTTAGCAGAAGGAATTATTTCCGCAGGAGCGGTAATGCATTACTTATCAGAAACTCAACATCACAAATTAGAGCACATCATCAATATTCAACGCATTGTTGAAGGTGATTTTGTTTGGATGGATAAATTTACCATTCGAAATTTAGAATTATATTATTCAACATCTGATCAGGCGGTAACCCTAATTGATATTATTGATAAAACAATTTCGCCCATGGGCGGAAGGTTACTCAAACGTTGGTTAGCACTTCCTTTAAAGAATATTGAAAAAATTAAAAAGCGCCATGAAGTAGTAAAATACTTTATTGAAAATGATGACTTCTTTAAAATAGTTAATTATCAAATCAACCAAATAAGTGATTTAGAACGCCTTATTTCTAAAGTTGCTACTGCCAAAATAAATCCACGTGAAGTTGTACTTTTAAAAGACTCCTTAAAAGCAATTTTACCTATAAAAAAAGCTGCTGAAAAGAGTAATAATAAATCCCTACAAAGTCTAGGAAAACAATTACACACCTGTAATGAATTAATAGAAAAAATAACAAAAACCCTCTATGAAGGTGCTCCTGTAAATATCAATAAAGGTGATGCTATTGCTAGTGGAATTTCAATTGAATTGGATGAGCTTCGCGCCATTTCAACATCAGGTAAAGAATATCTGGATATGATGGTAAAAAGAGAAAGTGAACGTACTCAAATACCCAGTTTAAAAATTGCGTTCAATAATGTTTTTGGTTATTATATCGAAGTTAGAAATACTCATAAAGATAAAGTTCCTGAAGAGTGGATTAGAAAACAAACACTGGTTAATGCCGAAAGATATATTACCGAAGAACTGAAAGAATACGAAGAAAAAATATTAGGTGCACAAGAAAAAATTGGCAAAATTGAACATGAATTGTATAATCAATTGTTGCATTTTATACTTCCGTTTATCCAACAGGTTCAAAAAAATGCGCAAATAATTGCGCAAATTGATTGCTTGAGTTCGTTTGCTAAAACCGCTGCTCAAAATAATTATGTGCGACCCATAATTGATGATTCTACAGATATAGAAATTAAAAATGGTCGACATCCTGTTATTGAAAAACAATTACCAATAGGCGAAGAATATGTTGCAAATGATTTGGTTTTAAACCGAAATCAGCAACAAATTATTATGATTACGGGTCCGAATATGAGTGGTAAATCGGCAATTTTACGTCAAACTGCTTTGATTGTTTTACTGGCTCAAATTGGGAGTTATATACCTGCTCAAAATGCAAGAATTGGAATCGTTGATAAAATATTTACCCGAGTTGGAGCAAGCGATAATATCTCAATGGGCGAATCTACTTTTATGGTAGAAATGAATGAAACCGCCAATATTTTAAATAATTTATCGGAAAGAAGTTTAATCCTGCTCGATGAAATTGGAAGAGGAACAAGTACTTACGATGGTATTTCAATTGCTTGGGCTATAGCCGAATATGTACATGAACATCCTGCAAAAGCTAAAACCTTATTCGCGACACATTACCATGAACTTAATGACATGAGCGAAACTTTTGGGCGAATCAAAAATTTCAATGTTTCGGTAAAAGAATTGAAAGACAATGTGATTTTTTTAAGAAAATTAGTACCTGGTGGAAGTAAGCACAGTTTCGGAATTCATGTGGCAAAATTAGCGGGTATGCCAACAGCGGTTTTACATCGAGCCAATAAAATGCTGAAACGTTTGGAAAAAAGTCATGCCTCAGAAGACATTAAAGAAAAATTAAAAAGTGCCACCGAAAATGATATGCAACTGAGCTTTTTCAAATTGGATGATCCTTTATTGGAAGAAATTAAAGAAGAAATTTTGACAACAAATATCGATATGCTTACGCCTATTGAAGCTTTAATGAAACTAAATGAGATTAAGAGAATGTTGGTGAAGAAATGACTCAATGTAATTCAAAATTCATCAGATGAATAAAATTATTGATTTATTATTAGTAGCGTACAATTAAAAAATTTAAATTTCTATTTAGGCTATTAAAGTCAACCATTATCAAGAGTTTTTATTTTAGAGGGGTTGCTTTTCAATATTATATATTTGAATGTAATTTATAACACCTTTGTATTTTTTGTATCAAATACTCTGCTGACTGTTAATCACTTATTGTTATGTTTTAATAACTAAATATTCTCTGCCAAAGACTATAAATTCATTTTCAAATTAACTCATTTTCAAATCCTTTAATTGTATTATATTTACAGCATAATTTAAATAACTATGTTTTTATTTATTAGCGGAGCTGAAATATTTGTAATTGGAGTCATTGTAGTCATGTTATTTGGTGCAGATAAGATTCCTGAAATTGCTCGTGGCTTAGGAAAAGGAATGCAACAGTTAAAAAATGCTACTAATGAAGTAAAGAAAGAAATTACAGAATCGGGTAAAAATAGTGGTATTGACACTAATTTTGTTAAAGATATCAAGAAAGAAGTCAATAAAATTAAAGATAATGTAACGGATCAAATTGATGATATTACTGGACCCATAAAACGTAATTTATAATTTGGATCTGCTCGATAAAATTATCCTAAATGATAAAGAGCTCTTTATTTACCTCAATGCTCTTGGAAATGAAAATTGGGATACTTTTTGGATAACCGTAACAAACCAACTTAGTTGGATTCCCCTTTTTTTGTTATTCTTTATTCTAATTTTTAAAATTTATGGTTGGAAAAAAGGACTCGTATTAATAATATTTATCGCATTATTAGTCGCTTTTTCTGATCAATTTGTCAATTTCATAAAAAATTCGTTTGAAAGATTACGTCCGTGTAATGACCCTACAATTAATGAATTAATTCGAATAGTAAAACGCTCAGGAGGATATAGTTTTGTGTCAGGTCACGCAACAACTTCAGCAGCGGTTAGCTTATTTATGTACTTAACACTCAAGAAACATTATAAATACGTAGTGTTTTTCTTTATTTGGCCTTTGTTTTTTGCCTACAGTAGAATTTATCTAGGTGTTCACTTTCCTATTGATATTTTTTGTGGTATACTTTTAGGGATTATCATTGGCTTTGTTTTTTATAAATTGAGTTTAAAACTTCTCTTAAAAATTAAACCACCATTAAATTACAACCTCTAATATCTGAGTGATCAAATCTTCCTAAAATTTCAAAAGTGCCATCTGAATACGTTTTTCCTAAATCTTGGGTGGCAATAAAGGAACAAGAATTAATATTTGCCAAATCAATTATATTCAATCCTCCTGCTTTATTATGCGGTAATATTGTTAATGCATCTTCGGTGTCTCGGGTAAGAATTTTCATCCATGGAGGTGTTTTAAAAATTCCATTTCCATTTGAATATGCTTGTGACAATAGCTCTGTCATACCATATTCTGAATGAATTTTATCCACACCAAATCCTTTACAAAGCTCATTATGTAATTCTTCTCTAATCATTTCTTTTCGCTTACCTTTCATACCTCCTGTTTCCATTATGATTGTGTTTTTTAAATGAAATTGCTGGTGTTCTATCAAATCTAACAAGGCAAACGAAACTCCCATTAAAATAACCTTCTTATTTTGAGCATCTAATTCAATTAATTTTTGAGAGAGCTCTTTAAGGTTATGCAGGTAAAACCCACTATCTAATGATTTACTTTTTTTAATTAAATCATCAACCATAAATATTAATGATGATCCTTTTCGTTCTAAATAACTAGGCAAAAGAGCCAAAATAATATAACTTTCTATATTGCTATAAAAATGTTCAAAACCCTTGCTAAAACTCTTTTTATAAAAACCTAAATCAGTAATATAATGCTTACTTTGAATAGATTGGGTCGTGCCACTACTCAAAAATATTTGCTCGATTTTATTTTTTGAAGAGAGTATTTGCTGGCTTTTAAAAAACTCAATAGGCAAAAAAGGAATTTGATAAAGTTCTTTAATTTTTTTTGGATCAACCTTTAAGTATTTTAAATATTTTGAATATACTTTATTGTTAATTGACTGGTATTGAAATACCTGAATTGCCAATTCTTCAAATTTTACTTTGCTGTTTATATCAAAAATTTGAGAAATTATCATACCAATATTTTAAGCAAAAGTAAATGTTTTTTACGCAACCTATTCATAATAAAGCATCTTAATAGAACCTATTAAAAAGAATTTTATTAAATTTGAAGGTTATGAAAAAGATGTTTTTTGTACTTTTTACATTTGCTATACTTGTATCTTGTTCAAATGATGATGCATCAATATATCATTATGAATTGTTACCCATTGAAGATGTAATAGTTCCTAAACAATTTGAGAATGGTAAAATTTATAACATCATTGTAAAATATATTCAGCCTGATGATTGTTATATACATAGTGATGTTTTATACGAGTACAATGATGATGAAAGAAATATTGCGGTTATTTCAACCGTTCTCGATGATAAGGCTTGTAATTCTACCGAATTTGAAAGTGAAATATCGTTTAAAGTACATGCATTACAAACGAGTAAATATATATTTAAGTTTTGGCAAGGTGATGATGATAAAGGAAACCCAATCTATTTAATAAAAGAAGTACCAGTAAATAATTAAATTTTCTATGAGTAGCTTACATCAGCTAATAATAAACTGTAAAAAAAGAGATTTGAAATCTCAATCTGAAATTTACCACCTATTTGCTGGTAAGCTTTTTGCGTTGTGCTTAAAATACTCAAAAACAAAACAAGCAGCAGAAGATAGTTTACAAGATGCTTTTATTACAATATTTAATAAAATAGATCAATTTAAATTTAAAGGTTCATTTGAAGGCTGGATGAAAAGAATCGTTATCAATACAGCTTTACAAACCTATCGTCAAAAAAATATTTTAAATTTAGTTGAAGAAAATTATCCCGAAGAAGTTGTAGTCGATATTGATGAAGAGGGATTGACATTAAGTTTTTTATTAAAAATTATTCAAGAATTACCTGAAAGATATCGTATGGTATTTAATCTATATGTTTTAGATGGTTATTCGCATAAAGAAATTGCTGGTATGTTAGGCATTGCTGAAGGGACTTCAAAGTCAAATTTATCAAGAGCCAGACTTATTTTAAAAGAAAAAATAGAATCAAACCAACAGCACAAAACCGCAGGGTTGATTTAATATATGAAGTTGAATTAAAATGGTAGAAAGAAAAAATATAGACAGGGTTTTTCAAGAAAACTTAAAGGACTTAGATATTAATCCAAGCAAAAAGGTTTGGAATAATATTGAACTTCATTTAACAAAAGACTCTAAAATAAAACCCTTTCCGCTATGGCAACGCCTGAGCGGAGTTGCTGTGGCAATTGTATTTTTGTTTGTAGCAGGAACTTGGTATTTTAATTCTAATTCGGTCAAACCAAGTGATATTGAAAATACTTCTGTTGCGAACAAAAATTTTGAAAAAACAAATAACAACAAGATTATACCCGTAAACCCAGTTATTATAAATTCACAAAAAAGTATCGTACAAAACAAAGAAATTAAAAACAATCGTACGACTACTATTGAAAAGGAAAAACCTGCCTTTATAAAGAAACCCAATAATAATATAATCGTTACTTCAACCAATATAACAACAATATATCAGGCTATTGATAATAAATACATTGTAAATAAAAATGATTTTTTACAAGCTTTAAAATCTAACGAACATTTAATTTCCAACTATGACCCTATAAATACTGAAGAAATAAAATTTTCTTCGAAACAAAAAAAATGGTCAGTTGGTCCAACAGTAGCTCCTGTTTATTATAATTCATTACAAAGTAGTGGATCTCCAATTGATGGAAACATAGCAGATAACTCAAAAGTAAGTGAAAATGCTTTATCTGTTGGATTAAAATTAAATTATCGCCTAACAAATAAAATTGAGATACAATCAGGTATAAATAAAGTTGAATTGGCTTATTTAACTAAAAATGTAAGTGCAGTAGCTTCAAAATCAAAATATCCAAATAGTAATATTAATACAAAAAGTTCTGGAATTATTTTGACAAATTCAAGTAATCAAACTAGTTCACTTGACAGTAAAAGTAAATCAAATTTAAGTGGTGACCTTAATCAATCTATTGAATATCTTGAACTTCCAATAGAAGTAAAATACAACTTATATGAAAGTAAACTTGGAGTAGGTTTAGTCGGTGGATTTAGTACTTTTGTACTAACCAATAACTCTGTTTCTATTATTTCACAAAATCAAATTATCAATTTAGGCGAAGCCAACAACTTAAATAGTATTAATTTTAGTGGAAATTTAGGTGTTGATTTTGACTATAAAATCAATGAAAACTGGTTCTTAAACGTAGCTCCTATGTTCAAGTATCAATTTAATACCTATTCAAATAATTCAGGAAATTTTCAACCTTATTACTTCGGAGTTTATTCTGGCTTAAATTATAGATTTTAAAATTCATTGATATAGCTTATAGAAAAATAATTATGGAAGCCGTTACAACTAATTTTGGAATTAAAGAAGCTCTCCTACAATTGGGAGTTAAAAACATAAATAAAGGAACTTCTACAGGTTCTAATAATTTTTCTAATGGAGAAATTTTAGAATCTTATTCTCCTGTTAATGGTAAATTAATCGGAAAAGTAAAAACAACTACAAAAGAAGATTATGAAAAAGTAATGGCTGCTGCAACTACTGCGTTTAAAACTTGGAGACTAAAACCTGCTCCGCAACGTGGTGAAATTGTACGCCAATTTGGTAATAAATTACGGGAATTGAAAGAACCGTTAGGTAAGTTGGTGTCATACGAAATGGGTAAAATTTACCAGGAAGGATTGGGTGAAGTACAAGAAATGATTGATATTTGCGATTTTGCAGTTGGTCAGTCACGTTTGTTAAACGGATTTACAATGCATTCTGAAAGACGAAGCCACAGAATGTATGATCAGTATCACCCTATTGGATTGGTTGGCTTGATTACATCATTTAACTTTCCGGTAGCAGTTTGGGCTTGGAACTCTATGTTAGCTGCCATTGCAGGCGATGTGGTTATTTGGAAACCAAGTTCAAAAACTCCTCTTACAGCCATTGCAACCATGAATATTATTCAAAAAGTTCTTAAAGCAAATAACGTTCCTGAGGGAGTATTTAGCTTAGTGATTGCCAGCTCAAAAGTACTAGGTGATAACTTTTTAGCTGATAAACGAATTCCTCTTTTCTCGGTAACCGGGTCAACAGCAGTTGGCAAAAGAGTGGGTAGGATAGTTGGAGAACGTCTTGGCAAAACCATTCTTGAGCTAGGTGGTAATAATGCTGTAATAATAAGCGATTCTGCCGATTTAGATATGGCAATTCCTTCAATTGTATTTGGAGCTGTTGGCACTGCAGGACAGCGTTGTACTTCTACTCGTAGAATAATTGTTCACCACAATATTTATGATGAGGTTAAAACAAGATTGGTGAATGCATACAAGCAGATTAATAATAAAATTGGAAATCCATTGGATAAAAACACATTGGTTGGGCCACTTATCGATGTTCACTCAGTTGAGGCATTTAAGTATGCTATACAGGAAGTTAAAAATGAAGGTGGTACAATTTTAACTGGTGGTGAGGTGCTGGAAGGTAATCAGTATTCATCTGGTAACTATGTTGTTCCGGCTATTGCCGAAGCAAAAAATCATTATAATATTGTTCAGGAAGAAACTTTTGCTCCAATTGTATATCTAATAAAGTACACCGAATTTGATGAGGCAATTGAATTAAATAATGGTGTTCCTCAAGGATTATCATCTGCGTTATTTACACTTAATATGCGAGAAAGTGAGCAATTTTTAAGCGAAGTTGGATCTGATTGTGGACTTGCCAATGTTAATAGCGGAACATCAGGTGCTGAAATTGGAGGTGCATTTGGTGGCGAAAAAGATACAGGTGGTGGTCGTGAATCCGGTTCCGATTCATGGAAAGCATATATGCGTCGCCAAACTAATACAATTAATTATGGCAAGGAGTTGCCATTGGCTCAGGGAATTAAGTTTGCTTTTTAGAGTTTAGTTGTTTTTAGAAATAGAGAAAGCCCTAGCAATGATGTTAGGGCTTTTTTTCGACAGTGTCCTGATAACTGTGTAAACAGTTTTTTCATATTTTGACTCTATCGCCAAATATAACAATAAATTGATAAATTATTCTGCTATTGTTACTTTTCCAAAAATAATTACATGGAATACCTTTATTATAAATTCTTAAAATTCATTATTATCATGTTTATTTTGAATTGTAATTCATTATTATCATGTTTATTTTGAATTGTAATTCATTATTATTATGTTTGCAGCATGATAAAGCGTTGTTTGCAAAATACTATTGTTGAAAAAATTGGTAAAGGAAAAGCCATAATAATACTTGGCTCACGACAAGTTGGTAAGTCAACATTATTAAAACAAGTTGTTGATACAAGAGATGAAAGTGTTATTTATCTTGATTGTGATAATAATGATATAAAAAAAGCTCTTACTGATGTTTCGATAAATCAGTTAAAAAGAATTATAGGGAAAAGTGAAATTGTCATAATTGATGAAGCTCAACGGGTTAAAAATATAGGGTTATCGCTAAAAATAATTACAGATCAATTGAAATCTATTCAATTAATAGTTTCTGGGTCATCATCATTTGACCTCTCAAATAAAGTTAATGAACCACTTACAGGTAGAAAATTTGAGTACAACCTATTTCCTTTTTCACTAAAAGAACTTGTGGATCATTATGGATTTCTTGATGAAAGTCGTAATCTGGAAATTAGAATAATCTTCGGAATGTATACTGATGTTATAAATATTAATGGCGATTAAATAAAGATTCTTAAA
>JAKITG010000091.1 GCA_021648195.1 Flavobacteriaceae bacterium
ATTTTCCTGCTTGACGCTTTATGTGTTTAACAGGTCTATGTGCTAATGATTGATACACCGCTGAATCGGTTTTTATTGAGAATAAAATATTTTCAATGTTTGACCCTAATTTAAGACTATTGATGTGTAACTTGATACCACTCAAACTCTCAATCTTATTGTTGAACTGAATATGATAAACGCCCTCAGAAACCCTGATATTTTGTTGTGTTATTTTGATAAATAACTTAAAGTTTATTATCCGTATAATAATCCATTACATGCTTCGGAATTTCAATGTTTTTTGCTAATAATTCATCACCAATTGGAAATTCAGCAATTTGTTTAATTGGCATGATTCCTGCCCAAATAGGCAAATCTAAATCTGATTTTTCATCTTTTACTCCAGCTTCTCTAATTTTTGCAGAAGCGGTTTCTATGGTCATTTCAAGAACTAGTGTTCGTTCAATTTCTTTATCACTTATTGTGCGGAGTGAATCCCATCGATTGGGTATCATTTGATTGATTACAGATTTTAAGATCTTTACTTTTTTTGAAACATTATTTATCAAATTTACCTTTCCAAATAGTGTTGCCGAACGATAATTGACAGAATGATGCAAACCCGAACGAGCTAAAACCAAACCATCTAAATGCATGACCGTCATACTTATTTCTTTGATTTCAATAAGAGCTAATAACATTTTGTTTTTTTGAGAACCATGTAAATACAGCTTATCTCCTATTCTACCATAAGCCATTGGCAAGCTAATTACTCGGTTTTGGAAAGTATATCCTATAAAACCTATAAAACCAGCATCCAAAATTTCATATATTTGCTTCACATCATAAGTTGCTCTATTAGCACCTCTTTTTACGGTATTTAAATCTGTTTTAAGATATTCTTTCATATTTTATTATTTTAATATACAAATTTACTAATTTTATGGACTTCTATTTTTATTTAGAAATGAATTTTTAGAATCAACCTTAAGTATCTATAGCAAAATAATTGACATATTTTCTAGCAAATAATTAACTTAATTATTGTTAATTTAGCTAAATGCTCAAAAAAATACCTCAAGATTAGCAGGCTAAAATAGTTTTCAATCTTCATGATGAACTTTGAGAAATGGAAATTGTTCTATAAAGAGGTGAAGTTCATCGAGTATAATCTATTATTTCAAAACTTATCCTAATAAAAAGAAATCAAATAATTGAAAAATATTTAGATTCAGCATTTACTGTAAATTGCACAAACCTTTATTGTAAGGGCTTGTTACAAAATAAAGTGTACAGAATTGGCGATGTTATTTTGTGCAGCAACAAGGCAAAAGACGTAGTTATAGCTATAGCTATAGCTAAAATGAGGCTTTTTAACGAAGTTAGTGTGCAAAAGAACAAGACAAAATGTATAGGTTATTTTGTAACAAGCCCTAAGTGTCAATTAAAGGAATATATAATAAAAGAACATGAATTTTTGATAAAATCAAACTTATTAAGAAAAGAAGTATTCAAGATAGCACTAGCTTATTGAGTATCATTTTAAAATAATAAAGAAGTTGTAAAATTTTACAATTATTATTTTAATTAATATTTTTTATTGTAAAACTAGACCTTCTTTACACGAACAGCATTCATACCTTTCATACCTTTTTCAAGCTCAAACTCCACTTTATCATTTTCCATAATTTCATCTATCAACCCGCTTACATGTACAAAAAATTTTTCTTGTGAATTAATGTCAATTATAAAACCAAAACCTTTTGAGTCATCAAAAAAGGAAACTTTACCTTGTCTGTTAGTAAGTGTATCTTCTTGTTCTCCAGGTATTTTTTTAGGAATTCCAATTACAATACTTTCTGCATCAACAACAATCTTTTTTGAAGGATCTGGTGGCGTATCTGTTAATTGCCCGTATTCATCAACATAAGCAATCATATTATCAAACCCAGTACCTTTTTTAGAATTTGCTCTGCGTTCTACTTTTCTCTTTTGCTTGTCTTCACGTTTTTTTAAACGTTTTTTTTCTTTTTCAGATTTATTAAAAGTTTGTTGTGATTTTGCCATTCGTTTATTTTGATTATCATTTATCTTGACTAGATGTGGAAATATGCTTATTTAAAATCAAATCCCTATTCTAAAGATAGTTGGGCAATATACAAAAAATAAATCTAGAAAACCTAAGCTTAAACCTATATTTAAATGACATTTACTACTACCTACTTGTATTCTAGGTAAATGATAAAATAAATCATTTTAAAACTATTTCGAGTTTTAAAATGCAAATTTGTAAAAATTTCATCTTATCAAAACAATAATTAATTGATAAAAAAGTTATCTATTTTGTTATTTGGTTAAAATAAATATATATTTGAATAATATATTATACTAACTTTACCAAACATATAGATTAGCGTCTATTTAGCGAATCTCTCCATCGTAGTTACAGATTTATTCTGTACAAAAAAAAACCTACTTAATTTAACGAAGCTCTCCCTCGTTAAATTTTTATTGCAAAAAACCATAAAAAATCATTAACGATACTCTCCCCGTTAAGTAATGTTTAAAAAACTTAATTAAATCTAATGGAGAGTATTTATCAAACTAGTGAAGTTTCAGAATCACACAATCAATTATTAAAAAAAGTATTTGTTTTATTTACTTTATTTTGGTTTTCACAATTCACAATAGCACAATCAAAACAATTTATAAGCACCTGGAAAACAGATAATTTAGGTGATTCAAACTCGACATCAATTACTATTCCTACCTTCGGAAATGGATATTCTTACGATGTTGACTGGAATAATGACGGAATCTTTGATGAATTTCAAGTTTCAGGTAATGTAACACATAACTTTAAAACTACAGGTACATATACAATAAGAATTCAAGGTAAATTTCCTCAAATATATTTTAATAATGAAGGAGATAAAAACAAAATCATTTCTATTGATCAATGGGGAACTGGGAAATGGGCTTCCATGTCAAAAGCTTTTTATGGAGCTTCAAATCTTATAATAAAAGCTACCGACATTCCCAATTTAAAAAATGTAACAGACATGAGTTATATGTTTGCCAGAGCAACCTCTTTCAACAAAGATATTAGTAATTGGAATGTAAGTAATATAACAAATATGAACTATCTATTTTATGTTGCTACCTCTTTTAATCAAGATATAAGCAAGTGGAATGTAAGTAATGTAACTGATACAAGCAATATGTTTAGAGGAGCTACAGCATTTAATCAAAACCTTAATAGTTGGAATGTAAGTAATGTAAGAGATATGACAGGTATGTTTAGAGGTGCTGTGATCTTTAATAAACCTCTCAATAATTGGAAAGTAAAAAAGGTTAGGAACATGAGTTTTATGTTTAGAGAAGCCCTTGCTTTTAATCAAAATATTAACACTTGGAACGTAAGTAATGTAACAAACATGAGCTATATGTTCATTAAAGCCGTTTCTTTCAATCAAAATTTAAACAGTTGGGATGTAAGTCATGTAACAAATATGAGCCATATGTTTCGTCAAGCAGATGCTTTCAATCAAGACATTAGCAGCTGGAACGTTGGTAATGTTACCAATATGAATAGTATGTTTATGTCTCTTAATTACAATCCTTTTAATCAAGACATTAGCGAGTGGAATGTTAGCCAAGTGACAGACATGAATAATATGTTCGCTAAAGCAAAAGCTTTCAATCAAAAAATTGGCAAATGGGATGTAGGTATGGTGACAAATATGAGTGATATGTTTCTTCAGGCAACTAATTTTAATCAAGATATCAGTAAATGGAATGTGAGTAAAGTCACCGATATGAGCAATATGTTCAATCAAGCCATTTCTTTCAATCAAAATCTAAACACTTGGAATGTAAGTAATGTAACAGATATGAGCAATATGTTTGCTCAAGCAAAATCTTTTAATCAAGCTTTAAATACTTGGCAAGTAGGAAGGGTTAATAATATGGAAGGAATGTTTGATCAAGCAACTTCTTTTAATCAAGGTATTGGTAATTGGGATGTTAGTAATGTAACAAATATGAGTAATATTTTTACACAAGCAAGCTCTTTCAATCAAGATATTAGTGACTGGAATGTAAGTAAAATTACCAGTATGATTGGGGTCTTTGGAAATGCAACAGCCTTTAATCAAGACATCAGTAAATGGGATGTAAGTAATGTTAAAAGTATGTTTGCTATGTTTGTTAATGCCAAATCTTTTAACCAAGATATAAGTAATTGGAACGTAAGCAATGTAATAAATATGAGTTTTATGTTCTCAGGTGCTCTATCATTTGATCAAGATATTAGTAAATGGGATGTTATTAGTGTTAACAATATGAATAATATGTTTTTAGATGTGATGTTATCTGCTTCAAATTACGACAACATATTAATAGGTTGGGAAGCACAAACACTTCAAAGTGGAGTAACTTTTAACTGGAAGTAAATAATAATAATTAATCTATTACCTTAAATTCGCAAGTATGTTTCCGCCAAAGGTCGGACAGGCTGTAGCGAGAAGTTGAAATGTGTTTTAGGTATTGGTGTAGCGCAGATTTGAGACCCATAAACATAGCATTAGTTATGGTGAGACCTGAAAATAGAGCCCGCCTGCGGAACGGGCAAACATTCCCAATAATAATGTGCAGATCAACTTCGCAGTAGAAGATACTTACGGATTTAAGGTGTTATAGCAAAAGCTATATAACACCCATGATGTGTTATAGAAAAATCAATTGCTATTTTTTTTTCATTTTGAAAAAGTTTAGGAACTCCTACTCTATTTTTTATAATATTAAGATCTTGAAAAGGTAAATTCCATCTTTTTGAAACCCTTAACTTTAACTGATTATATATTTCTTGATGCTGATTGGCATATTTATTTCTCTCAATTTTAAAACAACCATCCAACAACATGCTTTCACCTTTTAAAGTAGCTACGGTATAAATATAATCTTCAGTAATTATTGATTTTGTATAATACTTTTCATTGCTTACTGTAACTACACCAACTGTTTTGCTCAAGAGTTCACATTGTAGTTTTAGAGGATTAAAAAACCTATGACTATATTGTTGCACAAACATCTTGTAAGCACTTTCTTTCATAGACCACAATTGCCAAACTATTTCAAAGGAATTATCTACATTTAAAATAAATGATTGCTCATTTTTTGTAAACATTTTATCCAAAAAACCTTTTCTTCGCCAATTACTTTCGATTTCAGCCTGTTTTAAATCTACGATATCATTGCCAACCATTTATTTTTCTTTGAGTTTGGCTGTAATAATAGTCATTGCAGCCTTTACTGTCAGCATTTTATCCATAGAGTCATTATCAATTTCTATATCAAATTCATCTTCTATATCTAAAATAACATCTACTAAATTGGCAGAGTTAATTTTTAAATCAACGATAAAATCTGTTTCTTCGGTTAAATTTTTAAATGCTTCCTCATTTTGAATATAAGGTTTTACTATTTTTTTTAAACTGATAATTATTATTTTTTGATTCATTTATTTCAATTTAATACTTTTTAAAAATAACACATCCATTAATATCTCCAAAACCAAAACTTGCTTTTGCAATGATATTTAATTCAATATCTACAACTTGTTTGGGTATTTTTTCTTCATCAATTATATTTTTAATATTCAAATGCACATCTTCACAATTGATCGATGGAAATAAGAAATTATTTTTCAATTGTAATACAGTTGCTACACTCTCAATAGATCCTGCGGCAGCCAAGCAATGTCCAATCATTGATTTTAAAGAATTTATATACGGAAAGTCTTTTCCTTTTCTATCTAAAGCACTTACCCAGTTCATGATTTCTTCGGAGTCCTTTGAAGTCGCTGTTAAATGTCCATTAATAGCATCGATATCATTGGATTTTATTCCAGCATTTTTAATCGCATCTTTTATACAACGCTGAACAGCTATAGAATTTGGAGCGGTCATGGTGCCTCCATCTCTTTGTCCACCAGAATTTACTTCACCACCTAAAACTTCAGCATAAATTGTTGCTCCTCTTTCTATGGCACTTTCTAACGATTCTAAAACCATCGCTCCCGCTCCACTTCCTGGTACAAATCCAGAAGCGGTTTGGCTCATAGGTCGTGAGCCTTTTTTTGGAGTTTTATTATACTTATAAGTCATTACACGCATGGCATCAAACCCTCCCCATAAATAAGGACCATGATCACTACAACTACCAACAAGCATGCGTTTAGCTTTTCCTAATTGAATTCTATCAAAACCCATTAATATAGCTTCAATTCCTGTGGTACAAGCTGATGAATTTGTGGTTACCTGATTTCCTAAACCAATTATTCCGCCAAGGTAAGCACTAACTCCGCTTGTCATTGTTTGCGCCACAACTGTACTTCCTAATCGTTTTACTTGTTTGCTATCTAATTTATAAATAGATTCTCTAAATTTCTCTACACCCGAAGTTCCTGTACCAAAAATAGTTCCGCTATCAAAATCTAATTCACTATTAGTATCAATGATTAAACCAGCGTCTCTCCATGCATCCATACCTGCAATACATCCATACAAAATACCTGAACTATTAAAATTTCGCAACTGTAAAGGTGTAAAATAGTTTGCTTTTTTTTCTTCCAATATTTCAGGAACACCACCAATACAGCAAGAAAAATTAAGATCTTCTAGTTTTTGATAAAATTGAATTCCTGAAACTCCATTTCTAATAGCATTAGTGAAATCGGGAATTCCCACTCCATTAGGAGAAACAACACCAAGTCCTGTAATAACTACTCTCATAAGTAACATTTATCGTTTATTTGTTTACTCACTAAATTATCTTTTCTAATTAATTACACTATTCTTGAAAGGTTGGGCTAATCATTCCTGAAATTAAACCCCTACAAATTAGCTCTTTATTTGAATTCAATATTTTCACTTTACATTTTAACTTATTAAACCTGAAATACTCTTTTTTGGAAATTACAGTTACTGTTTCATTAGGATAAACAGGTAAAAAAAAATCTACTACATGAGAAGTTAATGTAATTTTAGGGTTATTATCAAGCTCTAATTTATCTTTTAACAAATAAATTCCTAAAGAAACAACTCCTATTTGTGCCATAGTTTCAGTTAAAATAACTCCTGGAGTTATTGAGTTTTCTTTAAAATGACCTTTATAGAAGAACTCATCGTTTTTAAAGGTATAGGTTCCTGTAATTCCTTTTTCAGAAATATTATGTAAGGTATCAACAAACAAAAACGGCTCTTGATAAGGTAATAATGCTATGATTTGGTCTGAAGTCATATTATTAAATTTAGCTCAAATGTTCTCCTCCATCTACAGGTATAATTGTTCCATTAATCCATATTGCTTCGTCTCTACATAATAAATAGGCAATGTTAGCAACATCTTGAGGTGTTGTTAATCTCTTAAACGGGTTTCTTGCTAAAGAATATTGCTTTATTTTATCACTTTCAGGAATCATACGCAATGAAGCCGTATCGGTAACGCCAGCTTGAATACAATTTGCTTTGATTCCGAATGGTGCAAACTCTAAAGCAATATTTCTAGTAATAGCTTCTAATGCTGTTTTAGCAGCCGAAACTGCTGCATAATTTCGCCAAGCTTTGGTATTACCTTCACTTGTATAACTTATAATTCGAGTATCTGATGCAAATAATTTTGCATCAAAAATTGCTTTTGTCCAATCGTATAAACTAATTGCCATGGCATCAAGGGTTAAATGAAAATCATCATTATTTAAAACAGGACTATTTTTAGAAACCATAGGTTTTAAATTTCCTTTTGAAACACTATGAATTAATACTTTAACACAACTTACCTTATTTAAAACTTCTTCTAACCTATTGATGATTTCTTTCCGTTTATCGATATTAAAAGCATCAACATTAAAGGTTAAGAGTTCAACATCTTCATTTTTAATCAATTCAAATTCTTTGTAAATATTTTCTATTTCTGATTTTCTATTTCTATGAACAATACAAATATTATAACCATGTTTTGCTAATTTTTGAGCAGTAGCCAAACCTAATCCACTTGAGCCACCTAAAATAACTGCCCAGTAGTTTTTATTGACCTCCTCTTCATGCGAATATTGATTTTTTTTTACCATTTTAATAAAATTTGTTGTGCCGAAAACCCTGGTCCAAAACTTAACATCAATCCGATATCTCCTTTCTGTAAATTTTTATCCATAAATCTTTCCAAAACATACAAAACCGTAACACTCGACATATTCCCATGTAATCTTAACACTTCTTTGGTGTCATTAATGTCTTTTCCTAAAGAACCAAATAATCCTTCAACAATTTGCACTATTTTTTTTCCACCAGGATGAAAAATCAAATGATCTACATGTTTAATAGTCAACTTATTCTTTTCTAAAAACGGGTGTACTATTTTTGGAAAGTGATTGGAAATAGTTTCTGGAACAGATTTGTCTAAAATCATTTGCAAACCAGTGTTTCGTAGCTTAAAACCCATCATATTTATTGCATCATGAAAATGATACATATTCTCATCAATAATTTTAGGACCAACTTCATTTTCGTAAGAAGATAAAATTACCGCTGATGCTCCATCACCAAAAATTGCAGCACTTACAATATTTCCCATAGAAAAATCATTCAACTGAAAAGTTGATGTCGGCGACTCTACAGCAATTACCACTGCTCTTTTATTAGGGTTTGCCTTTAGAAAATTATTGGCATAAATAATTCCTGAAACACCCGCAGCACAACCCATTTCTGTTACTGGCAGACGCGTAATATCTTGACGCATGTTTAATTTATTAATCAAATAGGCATCTAAAGAGGGAATCATAATACCTGTACAACTTACCGTTATAATATAATTAATATCTTGTGGTTGTAGTTTTGCTTTCTTTAATGCTTTTTTTAAAGCACCTTCAGCAAGTTTTATTGATTCCTTAATATAAAAATCATTTTTTTCTTCAAAAGAAGTATTTTTAAATACTTCTTCAGCATTCATAATAGAATATCTTCTTTCTACTCCAGAGTTTTCAAAAAGCTTAAGTACTTTACGTTGAAAACGCTTCTCTTGACCAGATAACCATATTTTTAAGTAGGGTAAGATTTCTTCTGTTGTTTTGGTATGTTTTGGGAGTTGTTTAGCAACACCAGTAATTTTTACGTTCATTTTTGAATGATCCTTTAAT
>JAKITG010000092.1 GCA_021648195.1 Flavobacteriaceae bacterium
AAGTAAAAAAATAAACAAAATTAGTCATTCACCCGCTTACTATATTTATTACGGATATAGTAAGCGGGTGAATAATTTTTATATTGCAGTTAATTTTTAGAGAAGGAAGTAATTCGAAGTAAAAAAGATTTAAATCTTAATTTTGCTCAATATTGCAACGGTCTTAAGTTTTATTTAAAGAGATAAATTATTGCATGACAGCATCAAAATCTTCCCAAAAAGTGGTATAAGATTTAGTAACTACTTCTGCATCATTTATAACCATTGGAACTTTTAATGATAATGATGCAAATGCCATTGCCATTCGATGGTCGTTGTAAGTTTCAATAGCAATATTGCTTTTTATTATATGAGAGGCTTTTAAGTGCAAGCTTTCATTTGTAATATCTATTTCTGCACCTAATTTTCTTAATTCATTTTGTAAAGCAATCAAACGATCTGTTTCTTTAATTTTTAGTGTATGCAAACCTGTTAAATCACAGGCTATTCCCAGTCCGAAACAAGTTACAGCAATAGTTTGTGCTAAATCAGGAGAACTTATTAAATCTAAAACTAATGGTTTTAATTCTTTATTATTTTGTTTGGTAAGAGTAATAGAGTCTCCATTAAATTCGGTTTTAACTCCAAAGTGTTTATAGGTTTCGATTAATGAGCTATCTCCTTGTAAACTATTATTTTTATAGGATGAAAGAGTTAATTTTCCATTTTTACTTAAAGCAATTAAACCATAAAAATAAGATGCTGAGCTCCAATCTGATTCTACAGTAATTGACTGTTTATCAATAATGTTTTTTGGTTCTACTAGAATAATATTTTCATTCCATACTGTTTCAATTCCTAACTCATTTAATAAAGATAGAGTCATTTTTATATATGGAACTGATGTTATTTTTCCTATCAATTCAATTTCTAAGCCATTTTCGAGTGAAGGTGCAATTAATAGTAATGCCGAAATATATTGACTGCTAACATTTCCATAAATTTGAACTTTATTTTTTGTAATTTTTTTTCCTTTTATTAAAATAGGAGGATAGCCTACTTTATCAAGATATTGAATATTTGCTCCGAGAGATTGCATAGCTTCAACCAATATTTTTATGGGTCGGTTTTGCATTCTTTCAGAACCTGTTAAAACAACTTTTCGCCCTTCTTTTGTCGAAAAATAGGCGGTTAAAAAGCGCATTGCTGTTCCTGCATGGCTAATATCAACAGTTTTTTCTTTTGAGTTTAAGGCTTTCTGTAAATACTTAGTGTCATCAGAATTAGATACATTTTTTAATTCAATATTAGAAAATATTTTTTGTAAAATTAACAATCTATTTGATTCACTTTTTGATCCAGAGATTGTAACTTCACCGCTAATATTTTTGGAAATATATTGTATTGATTTATTCAAAGTTTAGCTGCTTTTTTTTGTTTACGTTTGTAGATAAATCCTATAATTAATCCATAAACTATTGCAATTGCTAATTTACGAATTATATAGGTTGTGGTTGCCATATTTAGTAAAACATTATCAAAAGAGAATTTTGTCAAAGCAATAAAAAAATCAATTAAAACAACAATAATAAAAAATAAAATTGCTGACACTATAACCATTTTTGTTAATGATAATTTTTCAAATCTATGTCTCATTTTAATTGATTTTTTTGTTATTGTGATGTCTATCGTGATCTCGTTCGGTTTTTATTTTCAATTTTTTATCAAACGCTTCTTGTAAGTCAATTCCTGTTTGATTTGCCAAACAAAGTACAACAAATAATACATCGGCAAGTTCTTCGCCTAAATCTTTATTTGCATCACTTTCTTTCTCACTTTGTTCTCCATATCTACGAGCAATAATTCGCGCAACTTCACCAACTTCTTCAGTTAGCTGAGCCATGTTTGTTAATTCATTAAAATAACGAACACCATGATTCTTTATCCATTGGTCAACTTCTAATTGTGCATTTTTGAGATTCATAATTTTCAATTTTCAAAAGAACAAAGATAAAGAAAGTCAACTTACAACTTAAAACATGAGTTCAACCTAAGGAAAATAAGGGCAAATACATATAAAATATTGATATTGTAATACTTAAAAATATATTATAATAACTTATTGAAGTAATAGTACATTATAATTCTAATAATTTCGAACAAAAAAACCAAATATAACGCGATTTCCTATTTTAAAAATGAAACTCAAGTCTTATACCAATTTAACATCATAATGTCCCAGTGAATTGTTCAAATTCTGATAACGATAAAAAGAAGGGACTTTCAATTAAAATGATGTAAAAACACCTTTGGTATTAGCAGCCTTAATCTTCTTTTTTTAATGCTTTTCTTTCTTGTTATTATTTTGTGAATTTAGTACTTTGCAAACTTAGGTTGGTATTACTTAGTTTTTTCTTACGATTCAAAACTGTTGCAATATTGAACAATATTAAGATTTATAGCATTTTTATAAATTCATTTCGAGGAATTTCTTTTGCTCCTAAACTTGCCAAATGATTGTTATATACTTGGCAATCTATTAAAGAATAATTTTCTTTTTCTAACTTTTTAATCAAATAAATAAAAGCAATTTTTGATGCATTACTCACCTTACTAAACATACTTTCTCCACAAAAAACAGAACTCGAACTAGTTTGTATATTAGTTAGGTCAATTCCATATAAACCGCCAACCAATTCGTTGTTTTTCCATACCTCAACTGATTTAGCAATGCCTAATTGATTTAACTTTTGATATGCTTCTTGCATTTCATTTGTAATCCAAGTACCATTTTGACCTTTTCTACCTATGCTTTTACAATTTGCAATAACTTCCGAAAAATTTTGATTAAAGGTTACTGAAAACTCTTCTTTTTGAAGAACCTGTTGCATGCTTTTAGAAATTTTCAAATCCTTTGGAAATAAAACCATTCTACGATTTGGACTATACCAAATAATAGGCTCACCTTGATTATACCATGGGAAGATTCCACTTTTGTAGGCTAATATTAATCTTTCGGGAGATAAATCACCTCCAATAGCTAAAATACCATCATTATTTGTCAACTCTATAGGTGGAAAAATCAATTTATTTGAAAGAAGATACATTTAGAATATAAAAAAATCCTTTCAAATGAAAGGGCTAATGTTTTAAAAAGGCAAATCATCTGGCTCGTTATCACTTGTGCTCGACGACTCAATTGTTTCCATTGATGGTACTGGAGGTGCAGTTGCAGAAGCTTCTTCTTGTGATTTTTCCATTCTCCATCCTTGAACAGAATTAAAATACACAGCTTCTCCTTGTGGGTTTATCCACTCTCTACCTCGTAAATTAATACTTACTTTAACATCATCATCAACTTTGTAACTATCTAAGATATCACATTTGTCTTGTATAAATTCAATTAATATCATTTGTGGATATTGCTCGCTAGTAGTAACAACCATTTCACGTTTTCTAAATCCATTACTACCAAAAGTTTTTGTCTCGTCAATTTTTTTAATCTTTCCTGTTACTTCCATTTCTATCGTAAATAATTCTGTTAGTTAATATTTTAAATTAAGTGCTAGAGAAACACTTTCTATATCACTTTTCATTAAAAAAGCTTGTGCAAATTTATGCTTTTCATTTATTTCAAGCCTAAAAATGTAGAATTGTATTTAATAAACTTATTAACACCACCTTAATTGGTTATTTTTTTATTTTCTAATCCTGTTTTGCATGATTTAAATAATGTTTTTCTTGTGAGTTATTAACAATCTTGCTTACTTTTTAACAAAAGAGGCTAATATTTATTTTCTGTATAATAAGCTTAATGTTTTTAAGTTAATAAGTCTAGAATATTTTTATATTTGTTTTTAATGAACAACTTCCCTACTAGTAAAACTCTCCTTAGATGGGCGCTTATTTTAGCGTCATTTTTAATCGTTTCCTTAATTTTATGGAATACTAATCAATTCTTTAAAAAATTTAAAAATGAAGAACGTCTAAAAATGGAAGTTTTAGCTACTGCGTATGAAAACTTTAGTAATAATGATTTGGATATAGACATATCTTTAGAAGAAAAAATTATACAAAGTAATAGTAGTATTCCTATGATAATAACTCATGAAAATGGCAATATTAAATTATGGTCAAATTTAGGAGTTCTAAAAACTAAAAGATTTACTTCACTATCTGCTAACGATCGAATATATTTAAGTAGGCAATTAACAGTGATGAAAAAAGAAAATAAGCCTTTGGTTGTTAATATTAAGGTAGATGAGGTTAATTATTCTGAAATAATATATTATCGAGATTCTGATTTACTTAATAAATTGAAGTATTATCCAATAGGATTACTTCTTATTTTATTTTTGTTTGGTGCTATTATTTATACAGCATTTAAATCGAATAAAATTGCCGAACAGAATAAGCTTTGGGCAGGTATGGCAAAAGAAACTGCACATCAAATAGGAACACCTCTTTCTTCATTATTAGGGTGGGTTGAATTATTGCGTTTGGAAAATGCAAATGAAGAAACAGTTTCTGAAATTGAAAAAGATGTTTCTAGACTTAATACCATTGCAGAAAGGTTTTCTAAAATAGGGTCTATACCAAAGTTAACCGAACAAGATATTGTAAAAGAAACTCAAATTGCTTTTGATTATATTCAGTCTAGAAGTTTTAAACAAATAGATTTTCATTTTATTACAGATAATGATAATGCAATAATTGTAAATTTAAATCAACAATTATATAGTTGGGTGATTGAAAATTTAGTAAAAAATGCTATTGATGCTATGCAAGGAAGAGGAGAGCTATCTATAAGCATTAAACAAGAAGGTTCAAAAGCAATTATTTTAGTTACAGATAGTGGAAAAGGAATTTCAAAACGTTTGTATAAAAAAATATTTGATCCAGGATACACAACAAAGAGAAGAGGTTGGGGATTAGGCTTATCTCTTACAAAACGTATTATTAGCGATTACCATAAAGGTAAGATTTACGTTAAAAAATCAGAAATAGGTAAAGGAACTTGTTTTGCAATTGAACTAAAGAGCATCTCTAAAAACTCATTTCTTTCAAAAAGCAAGGATAATAAATAAGATGCAAGAGGGCGGAGCGTTAAAAAAATGTTTTGAAAACATTTTTAGCGAACGAGCCAGCTTGCCGCGTTGGCTTGGAATAGCCATTTGTGCTGAGCCTAGTCGAAGTATAGCTATTTCACAAAAAATATAAGGCAGTCAGATTGTTTATTATCCTTGCTCCCAAAGGGTTTTCAGAGCCTCCCTTATACTTTATAAAATTTATGAAGTATAAGGGAGGCTCTGAAAATTTTGATGCGAATGAATTTTTAGAGGTGCCCTTAAAGTTGTAAATTATTAGCCTTAGGGTCTGTTACAAAATAAAGTTTACAGAATTGGCGACGTTATTTTGTGCAATAACGAGGCAAAAAACGCAGGTATAGCCTTAGCTAAAGTGAGTGTTTTTAACACTGTTAGTGTGCAAAAGAACAAGGCAAAATGTAAAGATTATTTTGTAACAAATCCTTATGTCAAACACAGGTTCTTAGCAATCTCATTTGCAATAGTCTGAAATTCTTCAGTACTTAGTTTTTCTTTTTTACTAAAGGTAGCATCGTCCATAGTATGTAGCGGAATTAAATGCACATGCACATGAGGTACTTCCAAGCCAATAACTGTCATTCCTATCCTCTCACAAGGTACTGTTTTTTCAATAGCTTTAGCGACTCTATATGAGAACTGCATTAAGTTTAAGTAAGACTTTTCATCTAAATCAAAAATTTTATTTTCTTCCTTTTTAGGAACAACTAAAGTATGTCCTTTTGCATTCGGATTGATATCTAGAAAAGCATAAAAGGCATCATTCTCAGCTACTTTATAGCTAGGAATTTCTCCTTCAATAATTTTTGTAAAGATGGTACTCATGGTAATTTTATCTAGAAATATTTATAATTTCAAATTTTATGATTCCATTAGGTATTATTATTTCGGCAACATCGCCTACTTTTTTTCCTAGTAATCCTTTTCCGATAGGAGAGTTTACAGATAATTTTCCTTTAGATAAATCTGAAGCAGCATCTGCAACCAAAGTATATTCAAACTCCATTTCATTATCAATATTCTTAATTTTTACTATTGATAAAGCCAAAACTTTTGAGGCGTCCAATTGCGATTCATCAATTAACCTAGCTTTAGAAATTGTGTTTTTTAATTGCGCAATTTTAAATTCTAATAAGGATTGTTCCTCTTTAGCAGCATGATATTCAGCATTTTCACTTAAATCTCCCTTATCTCTTGCATCAGCAATATCTTTGGTAACTCTTGGGCGATCTACATGTTCCAATTGCTCTAAATTATCACGTAAATTTTTTAACCCTTCTTCGGTATAATATTCTACTCCACTCATAATTCTATATTTTAAAAACGTTGTACTTTATTGCCAAAACAGGTTTTACAACGGTTTAGTTTATTCAGTTATCTAAAATACAAAAAATCCCATTTCCAAAAAAATTTTGGACTGAGATTCCTATGCAAAGGTACAAATTTTAACAAATAAATCTCAAAAAGGATAAATTATTAGCAATAATTAATATATAAACTATAGATTAATATATTGTTAGAACAAAACCTACCTAACGGCAAGTTAAGGATTTTTGTCATTCAGTCCCAAGGCTTCAGGAGGAAAGTGAAACGGAGCGAATCTGCCTGCTGCCTGTCCGCCTCTGGAGGGGCAAGGCAGGAAATTTTTTAATATTAAGGAGCCTTCTAAAAATTGATTCAAACCAAGATTTTTATAATTTTTCATAGGCGAAGAAAATTTATGAGGTATATCGAGATATGTAGAATAAATTTGATGATGGATATGGGAAATTATAAAAACTCTTTGGGAATAAGGAATAGCAAGCAATCTACTTCGTTAAATTTTTGCTCAATAGCTAAGGCTATTCAGAAAAAATTATGCCTTGTATCTTACTCACTCTCCTTATTTCTTGGAAAGAAGCAATTATTAGAAGTCCCCTTAAGGAAGAGATTTTTTTCATATCATTGAGAATGACCTAAAAAATTCAATTAATTTAACTTAATGACATTCGGAGCAAGCCCACAAGGCATTTAAAAGGAATTCATCTTTTACATTTCGACGCAAGCGCCAGAGTATTAAACCTCCAGAAGTTTCGGTAGTGGGAATCAAATTATTTGTAACTTGCGAGAAAACATATTTAATGAAAAACACTATTTTTTTTATACTATTAACCCTATTCCTTACATCGTGTAGTTCTACTGGTGTAGATGACAATAGTTTGTTGCCTAATATTCCTGTAAATGAAGAAATATTTTTAAATAATCCACAATTTATTAATTTACAAGTTGTAGGTGGTTGGGCTTACACTCAAGGTGGAATTAGTGGTATAATTATATATCATTCAGGTATAGACACTTACACTGCTTGGGAGAGAAGTGCACCTCATCACACGCCACAAGCTTGCTCAAAAATGACAGTAAAAAATAGCATTGTCATGTTTTGTTCTTGTGATGAGAGTGAATTTAATATACTTAATGGAGCTCCTTTAACAGATGGTGTTAAATATCCAGCGAGACAATACAGAACTGTTTTAGTTGGACATACTTTACAAATAACTAATTTTTAGAACGTGAAAAATTATTTCTCTTCAAATTTCAAACTTGGAGTTCTTGGCGGTGGTCAATTGGGTAAAATGCTCCTTGCTGAAACTCAAAAATTTGATATTTATACAGTTATACTCGATAGAGCAAAAAATGCTCCTTGTGCTCAAATTTGTAATGAATTTCATCAGGGTAACTTAATGGATTATCAAACAGTTTATAATTTTGGTAAAAAAGTAGATTTACTTACTATTGAAATTGAACATGTAAATATTGATGCACTTTTACAATTAGAAAAGGAAGGTTTGACAGTTTATCCTCAACCTAAAGTATTGCAAATCATTCAGCATAAAGGCAGGCAAAAAGATTTTTTTATCAAGAATAACATCCCAACTGCAAATTACAAACGGTTTGCTTCTTTAAATGAGTTAAAAAAAGATGCTCTTCCTCCTTTTGTATGGAAAACAGCTCAATTTGGATATGATGGTACAGGAGTAAAAGTTATAAGAAAGAAAGAAGAAATAAGCTCTTTATTAGATGTAGATTGTATTACCGAAGATTTAATTCCTTTTAAAAATGAGCTAGCTGTTATTGTTGCTAGAAATGCAAAAGGTGAGATAAAAACTTATCCTGTGATTGAAATGGAATTTCACCCAACTGCAAATCAAGTAGAGTATGTAATTTGCCCAGCTAGAATTGATGAAAAAATAGCTAAAAAGGCACAGAAAATAGCTTTACAAGTTGCTAATGCTTTTAAACATGTAGGTCTTTTAGCTGTTGAAATGTTTCAAACAAAAGGCGATGAAATTTTAGTGAATGAGGTTGCTCCAAGAACTCATAATAGTGGGCATTATAGTATTGAAGCTTCCTATACAAATCAGTTTGAACAACATTTACGCGCCATTTTAAACCTTCCATTAGGAAATACCAAAAGTAAAGTTGCTGGAATTATGGTAAACTTAGTAGGTGAAGAAGATTATAATGGGAATGTAGTTTATCAAAATATGGAAGAAATTTTAAAAATAAATGGAGTTACACCTCATATTTATGGTAAAAAAGAAACTCGCCCTTTTCGTAAAATGGGACATGTAACGATTGTAAACAATGATATTGATGAGGCTAGAAAGATTGCTGAAAAAGTAAAAAAAATGATTAGAGTAATAAGTGAATAATACCAATTCAATTTTATAATGTCGTATAATTGAATTGAATTAATTTTTACAAGATTGAGGCAAAATATTTTAGTATAGCCTTAGGGTCTGTTACAAAATAAAGTTTACAGAATTGGCGACGTTATTTTGTGCAATAACGAGGCAAAAAACGCAGGTATAGCCTTAGCTAAAGTAAGTATTTTTAACACTGTTAGTGTGCAAAAGAACAA
>JAKITG010000093.1 GCA_021648195.1 Flavobacteriaceae bacterium
AACCTTACCTAATGCCATGGCATAAGTCTCTGCTTCTAATTGACCTGAAACGGTTAAATTTGTTTCTTTTCCGAAAAAATCTTGTGAAAAATCTACATCTCCATTTTCTAGTTTTGGAGGATCTTTAGGGTCAAGAGTTGATACTCGAAACATTTCACCAGCACCTTCAGCATCTGAACCTGTAACAATAGGAGCATGGAAATTATAAAAACCATTTTCGGTAAAATATTTATGTACTGCAAAAGATAATGCTGAGCGAACACGCATAATAGCACTAAATGTATTGGTTCTAATTCTTAAATGTGCATTTTCACGTAAAAATTCAAGACTATGCTTTTTGGGTTGAATAGGATATTCATCAGGATTGGAATCACCTAAAATTTCAATTTCAGAAACATTTATTTCAACGGTTTGACCTTTTCCTTGACTTTCAGCTAAAATCCCTTTTATCGAAATAGCAGCACCTGTTGTGATTCGTTTTAAAATATCTTCAGCGGTGTTTTCAAAGTCAATAACACATTGTATGTTTTTTATGGTTGAGCCGTCATTTAATGCAATAAATCGATTGCTTCTAAAAGTCCGTACCCATCCTCTAATAGTGATTTCTTGTAAAATTTTTTCTGATTGTAATAATTCAGCTACGTTATATTTTTGCATTCTAAAAATTTATCTTACAAAGATAAGGATTGTAATGCTATTGTAGATTTGTAGACGTAGAATTATTTTAATATATCTAATAAGTATTGACCATAACCACTTTTTAGTAATGGTTTTGCAACTTTTTTAAGCTGATTATCATTGATAAAACCTTTGCGATAAGCAACTTCTTCAATACAACCTATTTTTAAACCTTGACGTTCTTCTATTACTTGTACAAATTGCTGCGCTTGTATAAGTGAATTAAAGGTACCTGTATCTAACCAAGCTGTACCTCGACCAATAACCCCAACCTTTAATTTTCCTAATTCTAAATAGGCTTTATTAACATCTGTAATTTCATACTCGCCTCTTGCAGAGGGTTTAAGACTTTTCACAATTTCTACAACACTATTATTATAAAAGTATATGCCTGGAACGGCAAAATTTGATTTAGGTTTTTTAGGCTTTTCTTCAATAGAAATTACATTATTATTATCATCAAACTCAACAACACCATATCGTTCAGGGTCTCTTACATGATAAGCAAATACGATACCTCCTTCAGGATTATTAGCATTATTTAATCGTGATTCAAAATCGGCTCCATAAAAAATATTATCTCCTAAAATTAAAGCAACATCATCATTTCCAATAAATTCTTCTCCAATTACAAAGGCTTGTGCCAATCCATTTGGAACTTTTTGAACTGCATATTGAAAATTACATCCTAAGTTTTTTCCGTCACCTAATAATCTTTCAAATAAAGGGGTGTCATTTGGAGTTGAAATAATTAAAATATCTTTAATTCCAGCAAGCATTAAAACTGACAGAGGATAATAAATCATGGGTTTATCATAAATAGGCATCAATTGTTTACTTACTGCTAAAGTTAATGGGTGTAGTCTTGTTCCGCTTCCACCTGCTAATATGATTCCTTTCATTTTTGTATAGTTTATTTGTCTTCTTCTTTTGGAATAATTCTAATTGTTGGCTTTTTGAGAGTCTTTTTATTAGCAATTTTCGATTCTAAAGATAATAATAATGATGGTAATAATAATAAATTGGCTACCATTGCAAATAATAGAGTTACAGAAACTAATCCTCCTAAAGCTATGGTACCTCCAAAACTGGAAACGGTAAATACTAAAAATCCAAAAAATAAAACAATAGAAGTGTAAAACATACTTACTCCAGTTTCACGTAAAGCTGCATAAACCGATTTTCGAACATTCCATTTATGAGCAATGAGTTCTTGCCTATATTTTGCTAAAAAATGAATCGTGTCATCAACCGATATTCCAAAAGCAATACTAAAAACCAAAATTGTTGAAGGTTTTATAGGAACTCCTAAATAGCCCATCAAGCCTGCAGTAATTAATAATGGAAGCACATTGGGAAGTAATGATATGAGTATCATTTTATACGATCTAAACATCCAGGCCATAAATAGTGCAATTAAAAGTATAGCTAAAGAAAGAGAAATGGCAAGATTTTTAACCAAATAATTAGTCCCTTTAATAAAGGTCAAAGCTTTTCCTGTTAAAGTGACATTAAAATTATCTTCAGGAAATTCTTTATCAATTTTATTTTGTAATCGCTCTTCTATTTGCTCCATTTTATCTGTACCAATATCTTTCATAAAAGTGGTAATTCGGGCATATTGACCTGTAGAATCAACAAAGTTCTTTAGGAAATCAGAATTAGTATCAGAGTTTTTAGTGTATGTTAAGATAAAGTTTTTCTCTTGCTGGGTTGGAAGTTGGTAATATTTCGGATTTCCATTATAAAAGGCTTGTTTAGAATATTTAACCAAACTTAAGATGGAAATTGGTTTTGAAAGTTCGGGTATTTCTTCAATTTCCTCTTCTAATTTCTCTATTTTTTTTAAGGTAGATAATTTCATAACACCTTTTCTTTTTTTGGTGTCTATTAGTACTTCTAAAGGCATAATTCCTCCAAATTCCTTTTCAAAAAAGATAATATCTTTGCTAAAATCTTTACCTTTTGGGATGTCTTCAATTAAGCTTCCAGAAACACGAATCATATAAACCCCAATAATGCTAATAATTATTACAGCAACAGTTGTAATATAAATAAGAACCCTATGATGCCTTACCATTCTTTCCATCCAATTTATAATTGCATCAATCCATTTTCTTTCTAAATGTTTTAAATGCTTTACTTTGGGTTTGTGCATAAAGCTATAAATGATAGGAATAATTAAAAGGGAAAGAATAAAAATTGTCATTATATTGATAGAAGCAATAATACCAAACTCTCTTAGAAGTTGACTATTAATAAATATAAAGGTAGCAAAACCAGAAGCTGTTGTGATATTAGTCATTAGTGTTGCGTTACCTACTTTTGAGATAACACGTTGTAGTGATTTTGCTTGATTACCATGGTTTTTAACTTCTTGCTGATATTTATTAATTAAAAAGATAGCATTAGGAACTCCAATTACAATGGTTAATGGAGGGATTAAAGCCATTAATACTGATATTTCATATTGAAACCAACCTATAAACCCTAAAGCCCAAACTACACCTATGCAAACAACCGTCATAGTAATAGAGGTTGCTCGATAAGAACGAAAAAATAAGAAGAAGATTAAGGATGTTACCAGTAATGCTAAACCAACAAAAATACCTATTTCATCTTTAATGCTTTGAGCATTCATGGTACGAATATATGGCATGCCTGAAACTCGAACATCTAAGCCTGTTTCTTTTTCAAATTGTTTTATTGCAGGGTTTAATTTATCAAATATAAATTGTTCGCGTATTTTGGTATTTAATATTTCTTTGTTGACATAAATAGCTGTTCTAACAGTACCTGTTTTTTTATTAAACAAAAAATTATCAAAAAAAGGTAAGTTATTAAATAATTCTTTTTTTATTTTTAAAACATCTTCATCTGTAGTAGGACTATTTTTATATAAAGGCTCAACAACAAACTTTTTATTTTCTTTATCTTTTTTAAGTTTTTGAATATTGCCTATTGACGCAATGAAATCTATGTCGGAAAATGAGTCTAACTTTTTTGAAAAATCATTCCATTTTTTAAAATTTTGAGTAGTAAATACTTTATTATCTTGTATTGCCAAAATAATAAGGTTTCCTTCATCACCAAAAATGTTTAAAAAGTTATTGTATTTAATGTTTTCTTCATGATCTTCAGGTAACAAATTGGCTTCTGTACGAGAAAATTGAATATCTTTAATTTTAGATCCTAAAAAAATAGTGATTATAGCTAAAACTAACAAAATAGGAATTCGTTGTTTTAATATAATTCGTGATACGATTTGCCAAAAATTCATCGAGAAAATAAAATCGGTTGACCTAGGTCATTTAGTTTAATTATTTAGAAGGAAAAATAAAATAAATTATATGGTCATTATTTCCTTTTCTTTAGTAGTATATAAGTCATCAATTTTTTTGATAAAAAGGTCTGTTAAATTTTGAACATCCATTTCTGAATTTTTCAACATATCTTCAGAAATATCAAGCTTTTTGAGTTCACTATTTGCATCTTTTCTATCGTTTCTAATACTTACTTTCGCATCTTCAGTTTCTGATTTGGCATGCTTTGCCAATTCTCTTCTTCTTTCTTCAGTCAATATAGGTACATTAATTATAATGCTTTCTCCATTATTCATGGGGTTAAATCCTAAGTTTGCTATTTGTATTCCTTTTTCAATTTCTGGAATTAATGATTTTTCCCAAGGCTGAACAGTTATGGTATGTGCGTCAATAGTATTTACATTGGCTACTTGACTCAACGGAGTGCTTGAACCATAATAATCAACCATAACATTTCTTAACATAGAAGGGGTGGCTTTACCTGCCCTTACATTTGAAAGCTCTTTTATAAGGTGTGTAATTGCTGTTTCCATCTGTTCTTTAACAGCATCTAAAATAAACTCAACTTCTTCTTTCATAATTAATATATTTTATAATCAAAAATTTTACCCATTAACTAAAGTTCCAATTTTCTCACCAGAAATTACCTTTAATAAATTACCATCTTTGTTCATGTCAAAAACAATAATTGGCAAGCTATTTTCTTCACTAAGTGTGAAGGCTGTCATATCCATAATTTTTAAACCTTTTTTTAAAACATCTTTAAAGGTTATATTGTCAAATTTAGTTGCTGTTTTATTTTTTTCAGGATCTGAAGTGTAAATTCCATCAACACGAGTTCCTTTTAAAATAACATCAGCACCTATTTCAATTGCTCTTAAAACTGCAGCAGTATCGGTTGTGAAGTATGGATTTCCAGTGCCTCCACCAAAAATTACAACTCTACCTTTTTCTAGGTGTCTAACAGCGCGTCGCTTAATAAATGGTTCTGCTATTTGTTTCATTTCAATAGAGGTTAATAACCTAGTTTCTACATCAGCTTCCTCTAAAGCGCTTTGTAATGCCAAACCGTTAATGACAGTTGCAAGCATTCCCATATAATCACCTTGAACTCGATCCATACCATTGCTTGCGGCAGCTAAACCTCTAAATATATTTCCGCCTCCAATTACTATAGCAACTTCAATTTTTTTAGAAACTAATTTTTTTATTTCTTGAGCATAATTTGCTATACGTTTTGGGTCAATTCCATATTGTTGATTACCCATTAGTGCTTCACCACTTAATTTTAAAAGAATTCTTTTATAAGCCATAATATTCTATAAGTTATGCAAATATAAGAAATACTTTAGAAGTATAAACGGAATGTTATTATGGAATTGAAGTCTTAAGACGTTGTAATATTGAACAAAATTAAGGTTTAAAACTTTTTTACTTCGAATTACTTCCTTCTCTAAAAAATTTAAGTCCTCATAAACAGAGGTTTACTGCGGGTTAAATTTTATCGAGCACCGTACTTCTTTGTCAAAAATAGCTTTTGCAATGGTCTTATCTTATTCATCTTAGTATATAACAAAAATTGAGTGCTCTTGACCTAATATAATGAAACGTCTTAAAAAATGCTATTATCTATTATCACTAATTAAAAATGATATCTTTTAAAAGCTTCTAAAGCAGCATAATCTGCTAGACCAAGCGCATGATATTTTCTTGCTGTTTCATAATTTCTATCTTCTGCTCTTACCCAAAATTCTCTAGTATCATCACCTTGAAACATGACACCATCTTTTTGAGATTCGTGAAAGAAAATTGCTTTACGTTTTTTCAAAACTTGATCTGGACTCATTGGTACTGCCATTTCAATTTGATGGATATCCCATTCATGCCAAGCACCTCTGTAAAGCCAAACCCAACAATCATTCATATAATCATTGTGCTTTAAAATTTCTAAAGATGCAATAATGGCATCTAAGCATACCTTATGAGTTCCATGAGGATCTGCCAAATCACCCGCAGCATATATTTGATGAGGCTTTATTTTATCTATTATTTTAGTTACAATATCTACATCTTCTTGCCCTAAGGGTTTCTTTTTAACAGTACCTGTTTCATAAAATGGAAGATTTAAGAAATGAATATTCTTATCAGGAACACCTAAAAATCTAGTTGCCGAAAAAGATTCTCTTTTTCGAATTAAACCTTTAAGTCTCCTAACATCTATATTGTTTTCAACATCAATTACTTCCGAATTTATTTTCTGAATAATGGCATCAATTTTAGTATTTTTTGGGTCAATATCTTTAATAACTTCGGCATATTTTAAAGCCTCATGATTTGAAACAGCAATATTTCCTGAGGTTTGATATGCAACATGAACTTCATGTCCTTGTTCAACTAATCGATCAAAAGTTCCTCCCATAGAAATTACATCATCATCAGGATGCGGACTAAATATGATAACTCTCTTTTTAGAAGGAGTAGCTCTTTCGGGTCTAGAGGAATCGTCGGCATTTGGTTTTCCTCCAGGCCACCCAGTAATAGTATGTTGTATTTTATTAAACATTTCAATGTTTAAATCATATGCAGATCCTTCTTCTGCAAGTAAATTAGACATTCCATTATTATTATAATCTTTATCGGTTAATTTTAATATTGATTTTTTTGTTAGTACACATAACCATATTATTGCTTTACTAGTTAATTCTTTATCCCAAATACAAGGTCTAACTAACCATGGTGTTTTTATTCTTGTAAGTTTTTGAGACGCCTCTTCATTTAATATAAAAGTAGTATTGTTATGTTCTTGCAAATACGTTGCAGGTACTTCTGAAGTAATTTCTCCTTCAATGGTTTTTTTAAGTATAGAAGCTTTATTATCTCCCCATGCTAATAAAATAATCCGTTTTGCTTTTTTAACGGTTCCAATTCCCATAGTAATGGCTTTTTTAGGAACATTATTAATTCCTAAAAATGATGGAGCAGCATCTACTCTGGTTATATGATCTAATGTTATATTTCTAGTTCCAGAATTGGAGTGAGATCCTGGTTCATTAAAACCAATATGACCCGTTCTACCTATTCCTAAAAGTTGAAAATCTAAACCTCCATATTCTTTAATTTTTAAACCATAATCAATACAATATTGATGAAGCTCTTTTAAAGATACTGTGCCACTAGGAATATTAATGTTTTTTGGATCAATATTAATATGGTTAAATAAATGCTCATGCATAAAATAATAATAACTATGTGTACTATTAATTTCCATTGGGTAGTATTCGTCTAAATTAAATGTAACTACATTCGAAAAGCTTAAACCTTCTTCTTTATGTATTCTAACCAATTCTTCATAAACTTTTATTGGGGAAGAACCTGTTGCAAGACCAAGAATACATTTCTTGTTTTGTTTTTGTTTTGTTTTTATCAATTCTGCAATTTCTTGTGCAACATGTATAGATGCTTCATTTGAATTTGAGAAAATAACATTATGTATTTTTTCAAATCTAGTTTCTTCAAATTGCCCTGCAGGACGATATTTAATTTTTTTTACACCCATTGTTTATTTTTTATTTGATTGTAACTCCGTTCAGCCGTTTTTAAAAAACAGAGAATAATGATTTTTTTGTAAAACACACCCCTTAACCTCCGCAAAAAAGTGGGACAGGCTCTCTCAAGAGGGGAATATTGATGTTTATTCTCTATTTTTTTTATCTCATTTGTTCTAATTTTACTATCGCCTGAACAGATACATTTGATTAGAAATAAAGCCTCCTATTTTGTAAAGTTAAAAACATTTAATGTTATTTTATATAAAAATTCTATGAATGACAGTAAAAAAGCAATAGAACACAATTTTTTAGGTATGAATAGGTTTGTAAGTTAGGTGTGTAAATTTTGTTTTGATAAAAAAAACTTCTAATTTTCGCAAGATTTAAATTACTGATTGTTTAATGAAAATTAAGTGCATTATTATTGACAACGATTCTTTTTCCGTAAAGGTTATAAAAAACTATTTGGAAGAGTTTCAAAATATTGAGTTAATAGCAGTATATAATACTCCAATAAAAGCATTATCTATTATAGAAAATAGAGATATTGATGTTATTTTTTTAGATATTAATATTCCTAAAATGAATGGGTTAGATTTTTTACGAGCACTTACTAATAAACCTTATACCGTTATTACAACTGCTTATAGAGAATTTGCAGTAGAAAGTTTTGAGTTGGATGTTTTAGATTACCTAGTAAAGCCTATTCCTTTTGAACGATTTTTAAAATCAATAAATAAAATAACAAATCGGATTAATCTTGAAAAAGGAAAACTGGAGGAAGTTTCAATAGTAGATGAGCCTTTTATTTTTTTAAAAGTTGATAAGAAATTGATGAAAGTTAAACTTAACGATATTCTATATATTGAGAGTTTAAAAGATTATATAAAGGTAATTACAGTTTTAGGTGATTATTTAGTTCATAAATCAATGACAAGTATTTCTGAAGAATTAGCTGATGATAATTTTATTCGAATTCATCGTTCGTTTACTATTGCAATCAATAAAATATCTTTTATTGAAGGAAATTCTATTAAAATAGCAAATAGAAGAATACCTATTGGAAGAAACTATCTTCAATTTGCAAAACAAAAAATTCTAAATACTAAAAACCAAATAGATTAACTTTCAATTAATTACTACAACTGTTCGTACTTAAAAAGTATCTATTTATCTAATACTTTGTATTGATTAGAAAAAATAATTTAATGTTCTCAATTAAAATGTTACTTTAGTGCAAAATAAGACTGTTGCAAAAGCTATTTTTATAAAGAAATACAACGCTCGATAAAAAGTTAACCCGCAGTAAACCTTTGTTTATGAGGACTTAAATTTTTAGAGAAAAAAGTAATTCGAAGTAAAAAAACTTTACATCTTAAATTTTGCTCAATATTGCAACGGTCTTAATATATTTAATATAAA
>JAKITG010000094.1 GCA_021648195.1 Flavobacteriaceae bacterium
TAGCGGTCAGATAAAAGTTTTGATAATATACAGCTGAGAAGATTAAAAAAATATTCATTTTTTCATTTCCGCTGTTCAAATTTTCAATCGTATAATTCCGTAATTATTTACCTCTATCTTATGGATGGCAACATTAGTATAACCACTATTGTAGTTATATCCTTTATGTCTGCAAGTTAATCTTTTTAAGAAAAGTAACCTACTCAATAAACTATCTTTTTAAAATTTTAAGTGATCTAAAACCTCCATTTTGTTTTACTTGTAGTATATATATTCCTTGTGATAGAAACTGTGTATCAATTTTAGTGTTTTGCTTGTTTAATTGTTGCTTCAAGACTTCTCTCCCGATAATATCATATATTGAAACATCTAATTGATCAGGAAAAACAAATTGTAGTTCTTCTTGAAAAGGATTGGGATATACTTTAAAATCATCACGAGATAATTTATCAACCGACAAGGTAGTTAAGGCTTTTTCAAAATTAGGAATACCATATCCTTCTTGTGCTGTTGGATTTGCATACAAATGTCCAGACTCTTTAATTGCTTGAACAATCTCTATATTGGTTTTTGTAGGATTTGCCTGCCAAAAACAAGCAATAACACCACAAATTACTGGTGAAGAAAATGAAGTACCGCTACCAGTAGATACATTTCCTGCACTATTTATTAGTGTTGTAGCTCCTCCTTTAGCGATGACATCTGGCTTTATTCTACCATCTGAGGTTGGTCCAAAAGAGCTAAAACTAGTAATTACTTTATTTCTATCAACAGCTCCAATAGTCAAAACATTAAAACCATCTGCTGGAGCTGTAATATAATGCCATGGATCACTACCAGAATTTCCTGCCGAATTTACAATAATAATTCCCCTTGAAAAAGCTATATCTGCACCTCTGGTAATAAATGTCGTCTTACCATCCATATCTGTATAAGTATAATTATAACGTGAATCATCAAAAGTACTATAACCTAATGAAGTATTGATAAGGTCAACTCCCAAACTATCAGCCTTTTCAGCGGCTTCTACCCAAAGACTTTCTTCTAACGGTGTTTCATTTGCCCCATCTTCTGTAATAAACAAGTAGTAATTGGCATCTGGTGCAGTACCTATTAATTGCCCATCAACAAATCCTGCCATTGTAGATAATACCGCTGTACCATGCGAAGAACCTGTATAAAAATTTGAATTTCTTTGTACATAATCATAACCCCCCTTAATTTGATTGTTATCTCGTATTCGCTGAAAAGCGGAAAAACTATTCACACCTGGAAAACCTCCATCCAATACAGCAATAGTCATTCCTTTGCCTGTGAAATTTTGTTGATGTAACACATCACCTTTTAGCATTTCTATTTGATTGGCAGAACCACCATAATTAAAGTCTTTTACAATTTCAAACTTATTCCTTATGTATTTACTTAATTGTGCTTTATTGTTTAAATTGTTTGCTGCAAAATCTACAAGTTTTACAAAGGATAGGCTTTTTAATGCCTTGATATCAGCTTCAGAACCTAGGATATGCAATGCATTTAACCATTTTGACTTGGCTTTTATTTGTATTCCATTTGCCTCTTTAATTGTAGTTATATATATATCTGAAATAGGAATGTCTTTTGTATCTAAAAAAATATTTTGCTTTGCTCGTCTATCTAATGCCTTTTGGGTTAACATCGTTATTGGATTGGATAAAAATACTGCTTCATCTGGTTTATCTTTAAAATAAACCCAAGCATGTTCTTGTGAAAAAGAAAACTGAATAGAAAAAATAATAAGTAATAAACTAAGTTTTTTCATATCAAAGACTATTAAACTGAGTTTACGAAAATACACAAATTAGTTTTAAAACATACCCAAACCCTCTCATAAAAAGGGATTACTTAAAAAAATATTTGCAGAATTGTACAGCTAATTAAATACCACTATTTTATTTTTTAAATTCATCCTATGAAATTACTCCTGATCCCAATAATTCATCACCTTGATACCAAGCAACAAATTGCCCTTCTGTAATTGCTGATTGATTATTTTCAAAAGCGACATACAATCTAGATTTTGTTTTGTATAAAGTTGCATTTTCTAGCGCTTGACGATATCTAATTCTAGCTTGTACTTTTATTTCTTCGCCTTCACTCAATGCTAAATCCTGTCTTATCCAATGAACTTCATCATTATTTACAAACAGTACTTTTCTATATAAACCTTGATGGTTTTTACCTTCACCAGTATAAATTATATTTTTTTCTACATCTGTATCAATTACAAAAAGAGGTTCAGTTGTACCTCCAACAGCCAGACCTTTTCTCTGACCTTTGGTAAAATAATGTGCTCCTTGATGTTTTGCTACAATTTTTCCATCATCTAAAGTATAGCTATACTTTTGGCTGAAAATTTTTAATTCTTCTTCTTTATTACTAAAATTCGGAAGTTCTTTTTTATAAATTGATGAATCATTTGGAATTTGGACAATAACACCTTCTCTGGATTGTAACTTTTGTTGTAAAAATTCTGGCAATCTTACTTTTCCTATAAAACACAAACCTTGAGAATCTTTTTTATCTGCTGTCACTAAATCTAATTCTGTAGCAATTTTTCTAACTTCTGGCTTTGTTAATTCTCCTATCGGAAATAATGATTTCGCCAACTGGTCTTGAGATAACTGACATAAAAAATAAGATTGATCTTTATTATTATCTTTTCCAGCCAACAGGCGATAAATTATTCTTCCATCTTTTTCAATTTCTGTTTTACGACAATAATGACCTGTAGCAACATAATCGGCTCCTAGGTCTATCGCAATTTTCATAAAAACATCAAACTTAATTTCGCGATTACATAATACATCTGGATTGGGAGTTCTTCCCATTTTGTATTCACGAAACATATAATCAACAATACGTTCTTTATACTGTTCACTTAAATCAACTACTTGAAAAGGAATTCCTAATTTTTCTGCAACTAGCATTGCATCATTACTATCTTCTAACCACGGACATTCATTTGAAATTGTAACAGAATCATCATGCCAATTTTTCATAAACAAACCTATAACCTCATAGCCTTGCTCCTTTAATAAATGTGCAGCAACACTAGAGTCAACACCTCCAGATAATCCAATAATAACTCTTTTCATTAGCTAAAAAATTATAGCTTACAAAGATAATAATAAGTTTTATGATAATAAAGTTTGAAGAAGGAACAAACCTTTAAATAGTTTTAATACCAATTTAATTTTATAATGTCGTATAATTGAATTAAACAATATCAATGCGACATTATAATGTTATAACTCATGTTGTACAGAAAATAAGCTAAATCACTTTATCCTTTTTATTTGTAAGGCTTAAGGTTAAATCGAGACAATACATCAAAAACTTCTTTTGTACTTTTTTGTGCATGATAATTAAAATGAACCTGTTCAATTTTAACAAAATTCATTGTTCCATAATGTGGATAATCTGGAAGACAAATCAACATGGGTGCATTAGAATCATTTTGAGTGAAAACAGCTATAGGTTCATCTATTGCAACACTCCAAGTAGCTTCTCCTCCACTAATTTTAGGCAAATAACCCGAATCAATAATAAATTTTAATATTTCAGTAATTGTCCATTCTTGCTGAATTTCAATTTCCATAAAGTGTGGTGAACTGATATCATCAGCCATTGCAACACTTTCACGTGTCAATTTTATTTTTTTCATGTTTTTCATAACACTTTTCCGAAAAGAATAAATTAATCCTCTTCCTTTTTAGGTTTTAAAGCAGGTTTCTCTGTACTTACTAATTCTCCATCTACATAATTTTCCCAAGTACCAACTCTTAAATCGTTTTTAAACGGACCTTTTTTAATCAAATCACCTGTACTACGACTGTAATAAATAGCCATGCCATTTAATTTTCCTCGCACATAATTGAAATCATTATATAACAAGCCTTTTATTGAATATTTTTTATAGTTCCCCTCTAGAAGTCCGTTTTTATAATATGTAACTTCAGTTGGTTCTCCACTAGAATAAAAAGTTTTATAAACACCTTCTAATTTTCCGCTTACATAATTTTCTTCACTCATGATAGATTTTCCATTCTCATGATAAAATAACCATTTTCCTATTCTAAGCTTCCCTTTCATAATGCCTTCACTTTCTAAAACTCCTTTTGTGGTGAAAAACTGAACATCGGCTAAAGCATCATTAGCATGGTATTTTTTAATAGTAATTGGATGATCTGAATTAGAAGCAGAATAATATTTAAATATCCCTATTTCTTTCCCATGTTTAAAAGTACCAACATACCGAGTTCTGTTGTTACTGAATTTTTTTTTCCAAACTCCATCTCGCTTTCCATTGGAATCTAATTTATTTATATTTTGTTGCGCATTGGCACTATAAAATACAGTAATTACTGATATCAATAAAATTATTATATGTCTGTATTGTTTTTTCATATTTTTAAAACTATAAAAAATGTATTTTGTTGTGTATTAAAGATAATATATTTTATAACTTTGGTATCAAATATTTATTATGTGTGACTCAGCTTTTTGATATTACACCAGTAATCATTTATTGTCATGGACATATAATTACAGATTTTGGTTAATTAATTTACAAATTACCTCCTAGAAAAAGAGTAAAAAAATCAATGAAAAAAATGAACAAGAATGATTTAATTAATGAAATTATTTCAATCAAAAACGCAAAAAGAATTTATAGAGACCGTGCTACTAGTTTTGTAATTAAAAACCCTGAAATCTTTCCTTTTTTACTTGAATTAACATTTGAAAATGAAAAACGAATGGCTATAAAATCTTCTTGGGTTTTAGAATTGGTCTGCTTTGAAAATATAAATTTATTGATTCCACACCTTAACTATTTCGTTGAAAATTTACATAACGTTAATCACGAAAGCATGTTACGTCCGCTTTCAAAAATTTGCTCTTTCATTGCTAATATATATGATTTATCTAATCAAAATGAAATTAAAAAAAAACTAACAACCGAAAATAAAATTCAAATCATTGAAGTTAGTTTTGATTGGTTAATTGGTAACCATAAAGTTGCTACTCAAGTATTTGCTATAGATACATTATTTCTTTTAGGAAAATATTTTGATTGGGTTCATACGGAATTAAAGTTGGTACTTAAACAAAACATAAACAAAGGAAGTGCTGGTTATCAAGTGAGAGCCAAAAGAGTTTTAGAGAGATTAGATAACTAGTTTTATTTTTTTCTTACAGAATTTAGTTCTAACTTAGATTTTGACTATTGGTATTTTCTTTTTTTATTATTAACCTTTCAGCCTTTATATTTTTACCTATTTTTTTAGCTTTAGTCTTTTAATTTTCGGCTTAATAAGTTATTTTTGTAGTTTATTTTAAACATTATCCAAATGAATCTGACTAGCCTTAATGCCATTTCCCCTATTGATGGTAGATACCGTAATAAAGTAGTTGCTTTAGCATCTTTTTTTTCGGAGGAAGCTCTTATAAAATATCGTGTAAAAGTTGAAATTGAATATTTTATAGCTTTATGTGAAATACCTTTACCTCAATTAAAAATTTTTGACACTTCCCTATTTGATGAATTGAGAAAAATTTATATCACTTTTTCATCAGATGATGCACAAAAAATTAAAGATATTGAAAGCATTACAAATCATGATGTTAAAGCTGTTGAATATTTTATCAAAGAAAAATTTGATATATTAAATCTTGAAACATTTAAAGAATTTATTCATTTTGGCTTAACTTCTCAGGATATTAATAATACTGCAGTTCCATTATCCATCAATGATGCTTTTGATTCTGTTTATTACCCTGAAATAGCAAAAATACTTGTTGCTTTAAGAACCAGAGCTGATGAATGGACAGATATTTCAATGCTAGCAAGAACACATGGTCAACCAGCATCTCCAACAAGATTAGGAAAAGAAATTTTAGTTTTTGTTGAACGGATTGAGCAACAAATACATCAATTACAAAATATACCTTATGCTGCAAAATTTGGTGGAGCAACAGGTAATTTTAACGCTCATAAAGTAGCTTACCCAAACATTGATTGGAAAAAATTTGGAAAAAATTTCGTTGAGAAAATTTTGGGATTGCATCATTCATTTCCAACTACTCAAATTGAACATTATGATCATTTGGCTGGAATTTTCGATGCTTTAAAACGTATTAATACAATAATTATTGATTTAGATAGAGATATTTGGCAATATATTTCTATGAATTATTTCAAGCAAAAAATTAAAAAAGGAGAAGTTGGCTCATCGGCAATGCCTCATAAAGTAAACCCGATTGATTTTGAAAACTCTGAAGGGAATTTAGGAATAGCAAATGCCATTTTTGAACATTTATCTTCTAAATTACCCATTTCTCGTTTACAAAGAGACTTGACAGATTCTACTGTTTTAAGAAATGTTGGTGTCCCTATCGGACATACAATTATTGGTTTTACTTCAACCATAAAAGGTTTAAATAAACTTTTATTAAATGAAGAAGCTATCGCAAACGATTTAGAAAATAATTGGGCAGTTGTAGCCGAAGCAATTCAAACTATTCTTCGCCGTGAGGCATACCCAAACCCTTATGAAACATTAAAAGGCTTGACAAGAACTAATGAAAAAATTAATCAAAAATCTATTGCAAATTTTATTGAAACACTTGATGTTTCTAATCTTATTAAAGAAGAGTTAAAAGCAATTAATCCTAGTAATTACACAGGTATTTAAGCAAACCAAAATTTAACTAATTATTTAGAATGATAATAAATTGAGTATTACTACAATAATCAACAATAGAATAAGTTACTTATACTATCATACATCGCTAATTATTAAAAAAAACTTAATTATGACAAACAATCTAAAATTATCTTTACTATTATTTATTTTTTCATTTGTAATCATTTCATGTAATGATGATGATGACACTACAGAACCTGTTGGGGAAGAAAAAATTACTTATGATAAGCATGTGAAAAAAATTATTGATAGTAATTGTTTAGGTTGCCATGGTGCAGAAGTTGCTAATGGTGCTCCTAACTCATTAACTAATTATACTGAGGTAAAAACTGCAAGTGCTGGGGTAACTAGTAGAGTTGCTGATGGTTCTATGCCTGCAGGAGGAGGGTCTTTATCTGCTACTCAAAAGAAAACTATTGCAGACTGGGCAAAAGATGGTTTTTTAGAGAAATAATTAATTACAACATAAATATATAAAAGCTTAATAGATTTGAATTCTATTAAGCTTTTTTGTTCTACTATTTACTTAAATACATCTTCCGTCTAGAATATAACTCATAAAATTGATCATCTTTCAAATCATCAATAAAGAGAATACTTTCTCCTGTAGATTTCATTTCTGGTCCTAGTTTTTTATCAACATTAGGAAATTTATTAAATGAAAACACAGGTTGTTTGATAGCATATCCTTTTAATTGTGGATTAAATGTAAAGTCTTTTACTTTTTTTTCGTCCAACATTATTTTGGTAGCATAATTTACATAAGGTTCGCCATAAGCTTTTGAAATAAATGGAACGGTACGAGATGCTCTTGGGTTAGCCTCAATAATATAAACGACATCATCCTTTACAGCAAACTGAATATTTATTAAACCAACTGTTTTTAAAGCTAGTGCAATTTTTACCGTATGGTCTTTTATCTGTTGCATTACAAATTCGCCTAAGTTAAAAGGTGGTAAAGTAGCATTAGAATCTCCCGAATGTACTCCACAAGGTTCAATATGTTCCATAATACCAATGGTATATACATCTTTTCCATCACAAATGGAATCAGATTCAGCTTCAATGGCACCATCTAAGTAACGGTCTAATAACAATACATTATTAGGAATTTTTCTAAGGATGTCAACCACATGTTCTTCCAATTCTTGTTTATTGATTACTATTTTCATGCCTTGACCACCTAATACATATGATGGCCTTACCAAAATAGGGAAATCTAATTTATCGGCTACAGTCAATGCTTCATCGGCAGTAGTTGCTGTGCCAAATTGAGGAAAAGGAATATCTAACTTTTCTAATAATTTAGAAAAACGACCTCTATCTTCAGCAAGATCTAAGGCTTCAAAAGAAGTTCCAATTATTTTAATTCCATATTTATCAAATTTTTCAGCTAGCTTTAGAGCTGTTTGCCCACCTAATTGTACAATAACACCTTCTGGTTTTTCATGCTGAATGATATCATAAATATGTTCCCAAAAAACAGGTTCAAAATAGAGTTTATCGGCAGTATCAAAATCGGTTGAAACCGTTTCGGGGTTGCAGTTAATCATAATAGTTTCGTAACCACACTCTTTAGCCGCCAATATACCATGAACACAACAATAATCAAACTCAATACCTTGCCCAATTCTATTTGGACCAGATCCTAAAACTATGATTTTTTTTCTGTCTGTTACGACCGATTCATTATCAACTATAGTTTTTCCATCTTGAACACTGTTATTTTCAAAAGTGGAATAATAATATGGTGTTTCAGCTTTAAATTCGGCAGCACAAGTATCAACCAATTTATAAACTCTATTAATGTTTAGTTCTTGGCGTTTGGTATAAACTTCACTTTCTAAGCAATCTAGCATATGTGCAATTTGTCGATCACCATAGCCTTTTTGTTTGGCTTCCAACAACAAATCTCGTTGTAAAGTATCTAATGTATATGTAGAAATTTCTTTTTCTAGTGCATATAATTCTGCATATTGCTTTAAGAACCACATGTCAATTTTTGTAATTTCATAAATTCTACTCAAAGGCATTCCCATTTGAATGGCATCATAAATTACAAAAACCCGATCCCAACTTGGATTGGTTAGTTTGTCAATAATTTGATTGTAA
>JAKITG010000095.1 GCA_021648195.1 Flavobacteriaceae bacterium
TAATCCATCAAAATCATCACTAATTAACCAAGTTCCATCAGCCAATTTAAGAATTATATGTAATTGTCGAAAACCAGACTGTTTTGATCTCCATCTAATTTTAGCTTGTTTGGAAAGGTTTACATATTTAGATTTATGCTTTAAAGTTACCGCCCAGTTATCTTCGCACAAACCTGACCAAACATAAAAGGGATCATCAAAAGGCGTGTCATGATTACTTTTTTTTATTAAATTAGCTCCTTTTCCATATAAAGAAATTAGAAGATTTGGATTCTCAACATGACCTTGTGTAATGGGAGTTTGAGGAGGAGTTTCTTTAAAATCTTCACGAAAAAAAATTTCAGGTCGTTGCTCTTGAGCATTTATTAAAATTGGCAACATTATAAAAATTATTATTAGATGTTTCATAAAATAAAATTATTTTTTTATTCCAAAAAAAATGTTGCTTCTAATATTTATTGAAGCTGGATTAAAATGATTCTTAAATTCAATTTATATCCCCGAAATCAAAAATCACAGGAATTTATTTTGATTAAATTACCTTTCTATTGATAGGATCCCACTCAACTCTCCTTTTTTCCATATAGGATATATGAGCCATTTGAGTAGCAATTCCTTCTTCAAAAGCCTTATCAATATTTGCTGTTAATTTACCATCTCCATTATTTCTAATAGCATCTATCCACTCTTTTAAGTGTAAATGAGTTATATCAACAGCTCTTCCTCCTATTTTTGTGTCAATCAAACCTCTTTGTGCATAGTATTTTGCTGTTGCTGATGATAGACCATCAATTTCTTCCTCTTTTGGGAATGTAAACATTGGATTATTACTATTTGTAAGACCTTCTTCTATCATTGTTTTATACTTTAATGAATTGCCATCAGCAGTAATTTTCATTTTACTTCCTAATTCCATCTTAGCGTCTGTTCCCATAAATACACGTCCACGGTAATTACTTGAACCAAGTGATGCACTATAGATTAATGATAAGTCTCTTTCAGGATATTCAAAAACAGATTGAATAACATCTGGAAATTCTCTAAAATCTTTATAAATGTATATTCCACCCGAAGAAACGACAGATTTTGGAATACCAATTTCTAATAATTGATTTACTGCGTCAAATTCGTGTGTAAATAACTGACCTAAAATTCCTGTTCCATAATCTTGATATAAAGACCAATTATAAAATCTTTTGATATCAAATGGTACTTCAGGGCTATTGCCTAACCATTGTTTCCAATCTATATTATTAATATTTCCGGGTCTAACGGTTCCATCATTTTTAAAGTGTCGTATCCACGCTCCAGAAGGGGAGTTTCGATTGGTTGTTGTTTGAATTAAATTTATTTTACCTAGAAGATTATTAGCTATGGCTTGTTTTGCTTTTTGAAAAACTACGCTTTGTGAAATTTGATGTCCTAGTTGAAATTTTATAGTACTATTTTTAACAACATCATACATATCATACACTTCTTGTAAAGTTCGAGTAAAACTTTTTTCACAATAAACATGCTTACCTGCTTTTGCAGCATCAATAGTCATTTGCGCATGATGATGTTCAGGACTTGCTATAATAACTGCATCTATTTCATTGCTATCTAATAACTCTTGATACGTTTTATATCTTTTGATAGGTAATTTTATATTTGCTCCACCTCCAGGCTGTTCTTCATTTTTTAATATTTCAAAGGCATAATCTGCATGATTTTCAAAAACTTCACAAAAACCATTAATTGAAACATTTAAATTTTCCTGTTCCATCCAATCTTTATAGCCTTTACTTTCTTTTTTATCGCTATAACGGCTTGGGTGAATATATCCCAATGCTTTTGCAAGCGACCTAGCTCTTTTTCCAAATCCAATAATTCCAATACGAAGTAAATCTTTATTTTTCCCAGAAGTGCTTTTTTTAATATATGGAGCATCACTTAACCCTAATTTATTGGTAAGGTCAATTTTTTTGGGTGGTGATTGAATACTATTTTTTTTAAGTGACAAATATCCGAAAGCACCTAAAACACCTACACCTGCTAATCCTTTAATAACAGATCTTCTAGATATTTTTTCTTTCCCAGTTTGATTCTCGGTATTATCAGAATCCTTATTATTTTTTGTTTCTTTTGACATCATTATTTTCTTTTAAAATAATCTATAAACATATCTAAACCTACAATTTTCCCTGTAGGGAAAAAATATAAAGTAAATAGCGTTACCGATTCTATTAGTAATTGATTGATAATAAGATAATTTCCTTGAGTTGTTTTTATAGCATCTAATAGTGGTGGACTGTTCAAATAATATAACATTAATAAAACTCCAGCCATTAAACTTGTAAAACGAGTAAACAACCCTAGTATTAAAAATAATCCTAAAATAGCCAATCCCCATTCATTCAAAATATCAACAAAGTAAAGAGCTTTAGGACTTGAAATAATCCAGTTTGAAAAACCTTTTAAAAAACCTTTAGATTGCATTAAAAACCCTGCCGATGACCAATTTGGGTTCTGTAATTTAACGACTCCTTCATAAAGTAAATGCCACCCAATTAACATTCGTAGTAGCACCAATACAGAAGTTTGTGCTGTAGTGTACGGGTTTTTAAATCTTAAATTTGTTTGCATAATAATATTTTATTTTTCATTTTTAACTTAGTTATCAAATACTATTTCTTTAATCTTTTTTAGTAAAGCCTGAGCGATTCTATAAGAACCTAAATCTGAAGGATGTGAGCCGTCAACAGTACATTCGTAATAATCTTCTCCTAGAACTGTAGACCCATCTAAAAAATAAATATTTGAATCACCATTATTTTTTCTTTCTACTACCAATTTTTTTTGAAAATCTCGATTACTTATCAATGTTTTATAGGCATCACTTCCATCTATGGCTCTTGCATAACGTGTTTTCGACATAATTAAAATAGGTATTTTTGGGTATTTTTTTCGTAAGATATCTACAAATGGGTAAATTGTTTTCTGAATAGTTTTGTTAGCATTTGCTTCATAGTCTAAAATGATTAGTTTCATTCCAGAAATTTGATTGATAATATTTGCCAATTCAGGCTCACCTCTTCCGTTTCCGGAAAAACCTAAATTTACGAACTCAGTATCCAGTTTTCGACTAAGTATATTTGAATATACCATACCAGGTCTTGATACACATCCTCCTTGTGTGATTGATGTTCCATAAATAACAATCTTCCCAGATTGCGTAAATGATGATGGTTTTTCTATTAAAGAATTCTTTTCAACTCCAATAGATACTGATTTAACTCCGTTATAAAGTGGAAAATTAAAAATGAATTCTTGCATTTTATTTGTTTCCCCTACCTTAAACTCTTGTTGATATTGTATCGTGTCATGAGGAAATCGTGTTGTTTCTAAATATCGTTGAATTTCATTTTCTTTTACATATAAATCAAATCCGCTTTGCCCTGTAGCTGGCATATGGTACATTCCAGATCTTTCGGCTAATTCAACTTTTAAAAAAATTTTATTGCTATTGGTTTTAAATCGTAATTGTCCTCCTGCAGTTTGATTTGCCAAGTGGTTTACTTCTTCTCGTATTTTCCAATCTGGATTTAGGGGTAATCTTCTAAAAACATTATCCTGCTTAATCCATTCAAAGCCAACTAAATTAAAAGGATCTTCTCTCACATCAAGCCATGTGACATTATTGGCTTTACTTTTTTTTATAGCCATGGCAGGATCCAACTTTTGAGCAGTAGGTGTTTGGGCAAATGATATAAAAGTAATACTTAGTGCTAGTAATAATAACTGTATGTATTTCATTTTGAATATATTTAAGCCGTAAATATATGGATATTATTTATTAGAGAAAGGTTTGGTAAATAAAAAATCTATTTATCTTTCATAAGCTTGTGAAAACAATATACATTTGATTTCTATCTATGTATTCTTTTTTATAGAAATGAGTTTTTAAATTTTAGCAATAAATAAAATATATAAAATTACAGAATACGATAACTTTTATTTTAGCAATTTCAATGCTGTTTCAATGTCAACAAAAAATAAACAATTAAATCTAGATGAATCCACTTTAAAAATAAATGCCATGAAAGTAACTAAATCAGTTTACGAAATTACTAAAAGAGGTAAATAGATAAGTTCTTTCCATATCATAAATAGTAATCATGTTGAAATTAGAAATTATTGAATTTGGTGATATTATAACAGGTATAAAATGTTCAGATAAATACGGGAGAAGACAAGTGTTACTTATTCTTCCAACTTAGTATTCTTTGAATTGTAAGATCTTAAAAAGGTTTAGTAAGAAAATAAAATAAAATTATCTTTCACAAGCTTATAAAATAACTTATATTTGACTTTTATACATCGTACTATAATGATGTGTAATTTAAGACCGTTGCAAAAGCTATTTTTACAAAAAAATATGACGCTCGATAAAAATTCAACCCGCAGTTAAACCTTTGTTTATGAGGTCTTAATTTTTTAGAGAAGGAAATAGTTTGAAGTAAAAAAACTTTAAATATTAATTTTGCTCAATATTGCAACAGTCTTAATTTTTTTACTTATATGAAATAGATATGAATATGAACTCTAATAATACGGAAAAAGAAATACTTGCACAACCTCGATTGTGGCAGGAAACTTATTCTAATATTGCTTCAAAACATGGAGAATTAGCTACCTTTCTAGATAAAGCATTAGCTTATGAGAACTTAAAGGTAATGTTAATAGGCGCAGGTACCTCAGCATATATAGGAGAAGTTTTGCAAAAAAGTATGCAACAAAAATTTAAACGAGTAACTGAGGCAATCGCTTCAACAGATTTTATTTCTCATCCAACAGATTTTTTAATTAAAACTCAGCCTACCTTAATGATTTCGTTTGCTCGTTCAGGAGATAGTCCTGAAAGTCTTGCTGCAGTTGATCTAGCAAATGGTTTTTGTGATAAATTATTTCACTTAATTATTACTTGCAATCCCGAAGGTAAGCTAGCAAAGAATGCCGACTCAAAAAATTCGTATGTGCTTTTAATGCCTGAGGAAGCTAATGACAAAGGTTTGGCAATGACAGGGTCATTTACAACCATGCTGTTAGCTGGTATATTAATTTCAGACATAGAAAAGTTAGGTGAAAATAAAAAATATGTAGATGAATTGTACAAGTATGGAAATATAATACTTCAAAAGTATAATGAAAGGATTCAAGATGTAGCTACTCTAGATTTTAATCGAGTAGTTTTCTTAGGGTCAGGTTCCTTGAAAGGAATTGCTAGAGAATCTCAATTAAAAGTCCAAGAGTTATCAGATGGACAAATAATTTGCAAATATGATTCGTTTTTAGGTTTAAGACACGGTCCAAAAGCAGTAGTTAAAGATGCTACCCTAGTTGTATATATATTTTCCAGTAATGATTTTGTAAATAAATATGAGTATGATTTGGTTCGATCAATTAATAAACAAAAAGAGAAATTATACGAAATAGGGATTGGAGAAAGTCTTAAATTTAAAGATGAAATTGGATTAGATCTTTCCATCGAAGTTTCAGACTCAAATAATATTCCTGAAGAATATTTTGCTGTTTGTGCAATCCTTCCTGCACAATTACTTGCTCTCTATAAATCTATTAATCTTGGATTACTTCCTGACTCCCCATCTACAAACAAGTCTATAAATAGAGTAGTTCAAGGTGTAAACATTTACATACAAAAATAATATTTCATAAAATGATTTTATGCGTTTGTCCTAATCCTGCAATTGATAAATTTATTTATATAGATAATTTTAAAATTGGTAAAGTTAATCGAATAGATAAAGAACTCTCATATCCAGGTGGCAAGGGTATTCATGTAGCTATAGGTGTAAAAGAATTAGGTGAAGAAGTCGCTATTTTATCCTTTTGGGGAGGAGCTACAGGAAAATGGATTAAACAAGAATGTGAAGCAAAAGGAATTATATGTTACGGACCAGAAGTAGAAGATTTGACAAGAACATGTCTAATCATAAAATCTAATAATGAGTCTAATGAGACCGAAATACTGGGTGTTGGTCCCATCATTGGAGAAAAAGAGTATAATGCATTTTTTCAAACTTATGAAGAGTTACTAAAAAAAACAAAACTAGTTTCTATGAGTGGTTCTTGGCCACAAAATTCAATAGGTGCAAATTATTCTCAATTTATTGAAAAAGCAAACGACTTAAATATAAAATCATTCATTGATTGTTCGGGTAGTTTATTGGTTGATGCACTTAAGAAAAACCCATATCTTGTACATATTAATCATCATGAAGGATATGATATTTACAAATCAAATAATCCAGTAGAAATATCTCTTAAATTGAATAATATTTGTAAGATTACCGCAGTTACTTATGGAGAAAAAGGATTATATCTTTACGATGGAAAAGAACTAGTACATGCATTAAGTAAAGTAGAAAATGTAATCAGTGCAGTTGGAAGTGGAGATAGCTTGATGGCTGGTTTAATTGTTGCTCATCAAAGAGATTACAACTTTATTGAAACTGCCAAATTAGCTGCAGCATCTGGTGCGGCTAATTGTATACGAAAAGACCTTGGAATGTTCTACAAAGAAGATGTTGAGCGTTTGTTTAAAAATTGTGATGTTCACATAAAGCAATTAAATTAAAATGGAAAGAAAATTTGATGTTATCGTAGTTGGAGAACTTAATATTGATTTAATATTAAATAAAATTGAAGGGTTTCCTGAAGTTGGGAAAGAAATTCTTGCTGATGAAATGACACTTACTTTGGGTAGTTCATCTGCTATCTGTGCGAGTAATTTAAGTTCTTTGGGTTTAAAAGTAGCATTTATCGGAAAATTAGGAAACGACATTTTTGGTGAATTTATTATAAAAAGTTTAGAGGAAAAAGGAGTGGATACATCGTTAATAATAATTGATAATAAACTTAAAACAGGAGCTACCGTAGCATTAAGTTATGATGAAGATAGAGCTATGGTAACGCACCAAGGAGCCATGTCGCATTTAGGAATTCATAACATTGATGAAGCACAATTAAAACAAGCCAAACATTTACATTTTTCTTCTTACTTTTTTCAGCCAGGGTTTAAAAATTCATTAGATTTATTATTCAAAAAAGCCAAAAATACAGGAATGACAACCTCTTTAGATGTTCAGTGGGATCCGTCAGAAAAATGGGATCTTGATTTGAAGAAAGTACTTCCATTAGTAGATGTTTTTATTCCGAATGAAATTGAACTTCAAAAATTAACAAGACAAGCCAATCTAGATTTAGCAATAAATAGTGTCCAAAATAAATACACCATAGTAAAGTGTGGAAATAAAGGCTCAATATTATCTTATAATAATAAAAAAATAAAAAAAGAAGCTTTCCTAAATGAAAATGTGGTAGATACTATTGGAGCTGGAGATAGCTTTAATGCGGGTTATATTTCAAAATTCGTGAAGGGGAAATCTCCCGAAGAATGTCAAATGTTTGGAAACTTAATTGGTGCTATTTCAACCACTAAAGCTGGAGGTACAGGTGCCTTTAAAGATATTAAAAACACAATGAAAATTGCTAAAGATAAATTCAATTATACAACATAAAAAATGAAATTACAAAATAAATTTATTGAACTAAGAAATAAACGTCAAGGATTATTGGCTACTAATTTTTATAATTTTGAAACTTTAGAAGGTGTTTTGCTTGCAGCAAAATCTAATAATCAACCTCTTATTTTACAACTTACCAGAAGCTCCATTAATTATCTAGGCTTACCTGTAGCATTTAACCTTGCAAAATCAATGTTGGATTACCACGGTGTTGAAGGGTGGATTCATTTAGATCATGGAGACTCGTATGAACTTGCTGCTCAATGTTTAGATATTGGATTTGATTCTGTTATGATTGATGCGAGTGAGCAACCTTTTAAGGAAAACATTGCGCTTACGAGCAAAGTAGTAAAACTAGCAGAAAGCTATGGTGCTAATGTTGAAGCTGAATTAGGATATATTGCCAAATTAGGTCAAGATAAAGAAGGTAGTGGGTTTACTCAACCAGAAGAAGCCAAGCAGTTTGTTGAAGCTACAGGTGTTAATGCCCTTGCCGTTGCCATTGGAACAGCACATGGTTTTTATGATAAAGAACCAAAGTTAGATTTAGAAAGACTATCTGAAATAAGTAAAGCTACAGATGCAATTTTGGTGCTTCATGGAGGTTCAGGAATTTCTGGTGAAAGTTTAAAACAAGCTATAGATAGAGGTATTTGTAAAATTAATTTAGCTACTGAAATTAAAAATATTTTTATGCAAACCTTAAAAACTACACTTTCAACAAACAAAGAAATTGACCTTAGAAAAGTATTTCCAACAGCAACAAATCAAATTGTAGAATTGGTTAAAGGGAAGTTAGAAATTGTAAGAAACACAAAATAAAAAATATTCGAAATAAAAACTACTTTACTATCTTTTTTATCATGTACTTAGATCTTTTTTAGTATTTTTATCAGCATTTGGAATAATGCTATACTCAAATAATTCATATAGGAATTGGAATAGTAGAATTTTATTTTGCTTAATCTAAGATCGTTGCAAAAGCTCTTTTGACAAAGAAGTACGACGCTCGATAAAAATTTAACCCGCAGTAAACTTTTGTTTATGAGGACTTAAATTTTTTAGAGAAGGAAGTAATTCGAAGTAAAAAAACTTTAAATCTTAATTTTACTCAATATTGCAACGGTCTTAATCTAATAAAAACACTATGAATGTTA